>CAYOMG010000086.1:0-4566 GCA_964404995.1 uncultured Planctomycetia bacterium
GGGGGGGGGGGGGGGGGGGGGGGGGGGGGGGGGGGGGGGGGGGGTCGGGGGGGGAGGGGGGGGGGGGGGGCAGGGACGGGCGCGACGCGCAAGGGAAAGAGAAAAGTATAAGAGAGAGATGAAGTTGATATTAAAAAAGAAGAGATCAGAAAAGAAGAATTTATTAAATTAACAAGAAAGGGGAATCTTATTCCAGTATACAGAGAACTTTTAGCTGATTTGGAAACTCCTGTGTCTTCCTTCTTAAAGATTGCCGATGATGATTATTCATATCTTTTAGAGTCGGTGGAATATGGTGACAAAATCGGAAGGTACTCATTTCTTGGAAGCAAACCCAGTTTAATATTTAAAACAAAAAATACACAAGCTAAAATAATAACTTCTAAAGCGCAAGAAGAATTTGAATTAAAGACGGATCCTTTAGATGTATTGAAAAATATATTAAATAAATACCATTTTGTTAATATACCTGGCTTACCAAGATTTTGTGGCGGATTAGTGGGTTATCTAGGATATGATATAGTAAGATTTTTTGAAAATATACCTGCCTCTTCCAAAGATGAGCTTAATTTACCCGATTGTGTATTCGTTTTAACTGATACGCTTATTATATTTGACCATGTGAAACACAAGATAAAAGTAGTAGCCTGTGCATATATTAGACCGAAAGCATCAGTTAAAGAAATTGGTAAGATGTATGAAAAGGCACAAGAACAGATTGAAACTATTATTAAGAGATTAAAAAAGCCACTCGTGATTAATGAAAAGTTTCCGCAGGCTACCAGAATGCCAAGGCTAAAAATTAAATCCAACCTTACAAAAGAAAAATTTAAGAAAATCGTAAAAAAAGCAAAAAGGAAGGTGATATAATTCAGACAGTTTTATCTCAAAGATTCGAAACTCAGATAAAAGCCCCACCCTTTAATATATATCGTGCTTTACGCTCTATAAATCCTTCTCCTTATATGTACTATCTTAAATTTAAAGATTTAATATTAGTAGGCTCTTCACCGGAGATTCATGTAAGATGTGAAGCTGGATATGTAGAAATTAGACCCATTGCTGGGACAAGACCCAGGGGAAGGGATGAGCAAGAAGATAAAAAATTAGAAAAAATGCTTTTAAATGACCCAAAAGAGAGAGCAGAACATCTTATGTTGGTAGATTTAGGTAGAAATGATATAGGAAGAGTGTGCAGAGTTGGCAGTGTTAATGTCTCAGAATTGATGATAATAGAAAATTATTCTCATGTAAAACACATAGTAAGTGATGTAACAGGAAGATTGAAATCAGGTAAAGATATATATGAATTGATAAGAGCGACCTTTCCAGCTGGAACCGTAACTGGAGCTCCAAAGATAAGAGCAATGGGAATTATAGATGAATTAGAAAATGCAAGACGTGGGCCATATGCAGGATGTGTGGGGTATTTTAGTTTTTCAGGTAATCTTGATACCTGCATTACGATTCGCACTATTATAATAAAAGATAATAGAGCTTATATTCAAGCAGGAGCTGGTATAGTTGCAGATTCCAATCCTGAGTCTGAATATAAGGAGACTATAAATAAAGCTAAAGCACTTATAAAAGCTATTCAGATAGCAAATTATATTTAACAGACTACAGGCTGCAGGCCTCAAGAATTAAATCCTGAACCCTGAACCCTGAGACTTGAAGCCGGAGTCCTGAAGCCTGAAGCTTGAAACATGATTTTAATAATTGATAATTACGATTCTTTTACTTATAACTTAGTTCAATATTTAGGAGAGCTTGGAGCAAAACCTATAGTGAGGCGAAACGATAAAGTAGATATTGGTTCAATTAAGAGACTAAAACCAGAAAAAATTGTAATATCTCCAGGGCCTGGCAGACCAGAAAATGCGGGGATATCCTGTAAACTCATAGAAGAATTTGCAAAAGATATACCTATTTTAGGAGTATGTCTTGGACATCAATGTATTGGACAAAATTTTGGAGCAAAGATAGTAAGAGCAAATAGACTTATGCATGGAAAAACCTCTCTTATCTATCATAATGGGAAAGGGATATTTAAAAATATAAAAAATCCTTTTGAAGCCACAAGATATCATTCATTAATTATAAAACCTGATACTCTACCAGAGATCTTAGAAGTAAATGCTAAGACTGACCAAGATGAAATTATGGGAATAAAACATAAAAAATATCCGCTCTGGGGAGTCCAATTCCATCCTGAATCTATCCTTACCAAAGAAGGCAAGAAAATTCTGACTAATTTCTTATCTCTTTAAAATTTTGCATCTACTTTTTTAGGAGAACCATTATGATTAAAGAAGCCATAGTTGAAGTTGTAGAAAAAAATGACCTAACACAAGATGAAATTAAACTGGTAGTAGAAGAGATTATGAGTGGACAAGCTAAGCCTGCTCAAATTGCTTCATTTTTAACTGCATTAAGGATTAAAGGTGAAACCGTAGAGGAGATAACAGGAGCTTGTTTAATAATGCGTAAACATGTAAGACGAGTAAAAATTCCAGAAGACATAGAGAATATGATAGATACCTGTGGTACAGGAGGAGATGAATCTTTCACATTTAATATATCCACTATATCTTCATTTGTTATAGCTGGATGTGGACTTGTTGTAGCCAAACATGGTAACCGCTCTGTATCCAGTAAATGTGGAAGTGCGGATTTATTAGAAGCTTTAGGAGTAAATATAGAAGCGGACATGGAGAGAGCAGAAGAATGCTTGGAAAAAATTGGCATAGGTTTTCTATATGCTCCGATGTTACATCCTGCTATGAAATTTGCTACTCCGATAAGAAGAGAGATAGGAATAAGAACTATATTTAATATATTAGGACCTTTGACTAACCCCTGTTTTGCTAAATATCAACTCTTAGGAGTTTACAGCGAAGATTTGACTGAAAAATTAGCCAGAGTTTTAGAAAATTTGGGTTCTGTTTGTTGTTTAGTAGTCCATGGCTTGGATGGTTTAGATGAAATTACCACTACAGACAAAACTAAAGTTTCAGAATTGAAAAATGGAAAAGTTACAACTTATTTTATTGACCCGGGAGAACTTGGAATAAAAAAAGCCAATCCTGAAGAACTTAAAGCTGGAGGCTTAGATAAAAATAAAGAAATAGCTTTAGAAGTTTTAAAAGGAAAACCAGGACCTCATAGAGATATCGTAGTATTAAATTCAGCCGCTGCTTTATATGCTGGAGAGAAAGCAGGTGATATTAAAGAAGGCATTAAACTTGCTGAAGAGTCTATAGACTCTAAGAAAGCACTGGAGAAATTAGAATTGCTTAAGGAATGTACGAATAAATAGCTCGAAGCTGAAAGTTCAAAGCTCAAAGAAAATAAGTGAATATTCTGGATAAAATTATAGAGCATAAAAAGAGGGAGGTTGAGGAAGCTAAGAAAAGATTTCCTATAAAGCCATCCGATTTAAAGTCACTCTTACCTATCCGGGATTTTAAAAAAAATATTAAGAAATCCAGCGGGATATGTTTAATAGCTGAGATAAAAAGCAAATCTCCATCTTACGGGGTAATAAGAGAAGAATTTAACCCTATCTTTATAGCTAAACAATATGAGAAAGCAGGAGCATCTGCTCTGAGTGTACTCACTGATAAAGAATTTTTTGGTGGAGATATCTCTCATATTATGTCAATTAAAGAAGTCACTACATTACCCAAATTGAGGAAACATTTTATAATTGATGAATACCAAATATATGAATCAGTTACTGGCGGTGCAGATGCCATACTTCTTATATCTGATCTGCTGTCAGAAGAGGAGCTTCAAAGATTTATCAGTATAGCTGAGGGTTTTGAAATAGATACTTTGGTGGAGGTGCATTCAGAAGAAGATATAAGGAAAGCAACAGGCGTAGGCTCACAGATAATAGGAATAAATAATAGAGACCTTGATACAGGTGAAGTAAATTTAGATACTACTTCGCGTTTAATTCGGTACATTTCTGAAGATAGAATTACAGTCAGTGAAAGTGGGATTAAGAGCTATGAAGCTCTCATGTATTTAAAAAGCCTTGGGGTAAATGCTGTTTTAATAGGTGAAGCGTTTATGGAAGTAGAAAATATTCCAGCCAAGATGAAAGAAATCATGGGCATTTAATCCCAACTTAACAGGCAGAGGTGTCATGTCTTGAGGGGCCGTGTCGTAACTCTCTGTTCTCCTCTCAATTCTTCCTGTCAGTAATGTTCCCTATTGCCTCATTAATAAATGTTACCGAAGAAGGCCAGGATAGGAGTTCCTGCGGCCAAAGTGAATATTGAATATTTGCTGGAGTTTTTTCTCCATAGCTTTACGTAGTCTAAAAGGGTTTAAACCCACGAATTGTTTTTTGAGAGCCTTTTTTTGAGCAGGTAGCACATCCTTTGATTCTATTATCCGCTGATAAGGCGTCTTAGGCTTATCATATCGCTTGATGGTCTTGGATGCAACACGTTTTTTCTCTAATCTTTTGACTGAGGAGCAGAAGAAGTTATGAAAGAGCCTCCATTCAGCGGTATAAAGGCTGTTCATTAAAGGGACCATTTTCTGGTTTTCCAG
>CAYOMG010000087.1:0-3918 GCA_964404995.1 uncultured Planctomycetia bacterium
CAAATATATATCTTCCACTTTTATCACAGTTACAGAAGGATTAGGCATTTCGCCTCTTGCATTAAGCATAAAATTATTCTCATTGATCAAATTTGATTTTGCTAAGGCTCTCTCTGTAGAAAATGCAGCATCCATTCGAGAGTCACCTACTTCAAAAATTCCTCCAGCATATGAATAACTTGCTACTAACAGAATTACTCCTAAACATCCAACCAAAATTAAATATGCTTTCTTATACATCGCAACCTCTCCTTCCCCGTGGCTTTATCCGTGTAATCAGTTAAAAATCCGTGTAATCCCTGCCTGCGGCAGGCAGGCGTGATATAAAAAAACCGGATTACCTTTTTTGAATTTCGGCAACCCGGCTATCCCGCACTTGCTACTAAAAGGTCGGGACCCTCTGGTTTTGTGCCACTCAATTACTTGAGTTTTACCTTTTCGTTTTCAATTCTACTAATACTATATCACATATTTTCAATTTTGTCAAGTTTTTTTTTACTTTTTTTTACTTTTTTAAAACTTAACCATCCTAAAGAGTAAGAATTCTCTCCTATCTATCAAAAGTATACCATAAAATTTCAATTTTGTCAAGTCTAAAAAAATAAATTAATTTACTTAAAGAAAAGTTTTGTAAGAGTCAATTCTTCATAGAAAGGAATAATTTTTATTTTCTCTCTTTAATAATCCTTGCTAAGTCAGAATTAAACCCTGCCTAAGATTACCTTTACTTTATGCATCTTTTCCGAAGTAGTTGGGGCAGGAAGTAAATTATTGGAAAGCTTTTTACCATCTAAAGTTATACTTTTAATCCCATAAGAGATTCTATCTGGATTTTCTACTTCTATAATGTATGTATGTCCTCTAAATGTTCTTTTTACTTTAAATTTATCCCAGGCATTTGGTATGCAAGGCTCTATCAGTAAACCATATCTCGTTGGTCTTATCCCTAATATCCATTCCAATCCTGTCTTAAAAAGCCAGGTAGCTGAACCAGAATACCAACTCCATCCTCCTCTTCCGAAATGTGGTGATTGGGGACCATCAGAATTGCCTGCTGTAACATAGGGTTCAGCTTTATAAATATCTGGCGACATTGCTCTATTTATTGGACAAAGTTTGGAAAATACCTCGTAAGCTTTATCTGCTCTTTTTAGTTTAGCCTCGGCAATTATCGCCCAGCAGGCTCCATGAGTGTAAACACCGCCATTTTCTCTTAACCCCGGAGCATATCTGGAAAGATAGCCAATGCTCTCATCAGGAACAGTATAGCCAGGATAAAAAAGTAATGGACCGTAATCTCTAAAAAGTATTTTTTCACAAGAGTCCATACAAAGTTTGGCTCTATTCTCAGGTGCAATATCATTTATAATTGCCCAGGTCTGTGCATTTAAAAATATTTTTCCCTCTTCACATTCAGCAGAGCCTATAGGCATACCATCATCCCGAATTGCACGGATGAACCATTTTCCATCCCATCCAAAACTATTAATCTTCTCTTTTAACTCTTCTGCTCTCTTAATATATCTCTCAACTCTTTCTTTGTCATAGGTCTCAATTATCTCTGAAAAACGCAGGAGTATGCCGTATAAATAATGCCCCAGCCAAATACTCTCTCCTTTCCATTCCAGTCCAACTGCACTCATCCCATCATTCCAATCACCCTCACCTATTAAAGGTAGACCTCTTTTGCTAAACCTAGAGAGCACTAAATCTATTGCTTTTATACAATGCTGATAAAGTGACTCTTTGGGGGCATCTACATACTCTACCTGACTTTCCAATATGCTAATATCATTGGTTTCATCAATATATTCTAAGATTAAAAATACAAGCCATAAAAGGTCGTCAGTCATTTTAGTTTTTACTCCACGCTGAGTCACTTCATGCCACCAATGATGCACACTACCATCTTTAAACTGCTGTCGAGCATGAAGAATAATTTGCTTTTTAGTAAGCTCAGGTTCTAAAGGTAAAAAACAAAGTGAATCCTGCAGCTGGTCGCGAAATCCATAAGCACCACTTGACTGATAATAGGCGGTCCTTGCCCATAACCTTCCACAAATTGCCTGGTATTTAAGCCACCAGTTAGTCATAAAATTAAAAGCTTCATCAGGTGTAGAAACTAAAGTTTTTTCTAAAAGTTTTGTCCAAAAATCTATAGTCGCATCCAGAGACTTATCTACCTCTCTTGCATCCT
The DNA here is from genome assembly GCA_964404995.1 of uncultured Planctomycetia bacterium. Classification (GTDB taxonomy): domain Bacteria; phylum Omnitrophota; class Gorgyraeia; order M55B152; family CAYOMG01; genus CAYOMG01. The sequence continues at coordinate 2,198 of CAYOMG010000087.1, forward strand.
TATATCTTTCTACCAATTCTTCTGCTTCTGCTTCTCTTTCTGTAGACCCTAAAGTAAATATCAAAGTTTTCATTTCTCCAGGCTCAAGTTCTAATTTTATTTTAAGAGAGGCAACCGAATCATACCACATCCCAGAAGTATTAGTCAGTTTTCCATCTAATAAAGCTTTTGGAGCTTGTAGATTTCTATAATTCCCTATAAAATTTGCTTTATCTGTTTCAAAACTTTCTGGCGTAATATTAGAAGAATGAAATGCCATAATAGGGTATTCTGAAAGCCCTGTACTTATGAAATCGGGAACTGGCAGTCTGCGTTTTCTCCCAAAAAGAATACTCTTTTCTTCATTGAATTTAGTTTGAATAAATGTCTTCTGGAATTCACGATGAATATCATTGGCATTCCCTAAGCAAAATTCCAGATAGGTGAAAATATCCAAAAATCGTTTCTTTCCGGATAGATTTTTAATATTTATTTTCCATATTTCAATAGGCTCTTTGGGAGGAACAAAGAATGTCACTTCGGATTCTATCTCTTCATAAACAGAAAGAATCTTGCTATATCCTATACCATAGGTTACTTTATATTCATCAAATTCAGGACAAACTGGCTTGTACCCAAGTGACCAGAACTTATTAGACTCAACATCTTTTATATATATATACTTCCCGTATTCATCAGTAACCAAATCTTGTACCCAACGATTAATCCTTGAGAGGTTTGCATCATACCTGAAACTAAAACCACTCCCGGTTTGAGAAAGGACCATTCCATAATCGCCATTACACATTATATTTATCCAGGGTGCTGGCGTATCATACCGGGTAATAATGTATTCTTTCCCATCTGGGCTGAAATGCCCATATTTTATCTTGAATTTTGTCTCCTCAGCCTTACCTACTTCATCTTTCTGGTTCATTACCATCTCCTTATCCATGCAAATCCTCCAAATTTTGCTATGCTTTATTAAGCGTAAAATATTCAACAACTAAAATGTACCATAAAATTTTCAATTTGTCAAGTTACGTAACAGTACTGGGGGAAATTGTCTGGAGAAACTGGAGAAATTGCTGTTTTGTTCAGACTTCTTCAGCAATCTCGTTTTAAAATGGTAAAAGAATTTAAAAAATATTCCTTAAGGCTTGTAGTAGAGAGCGTTAAGATGGTTTACCTACACTCCATAAGTTCTGTTTTTATTTGACTTTAGCCCCAACCGGATTTGAACCGGTGTCTTCAGATCGAGAATCTGATGTCCTAAACCAGGCTAGACGATGGGGCCATCTAATTGATTGATGATTAAGCCTTAAGCAACAGTTACACAAAAGCACCAATTTGCAAACTGATTGCATTTGTAGGAATACTTCTCCAGGGGAACTCCAAACAGCATATTCTATTCTTATTCCAAGCTCATCTATTTTTATTGAAAATTATAAGAATATTTATATGCAGCTATTTTCCCTTCTGCAAAATTGCTTCAATACGGCTTATAAGTTCCTCAGAAGTTACTGGTTTAGCAATAAAACTCCTTCCACCTATTATTCCTTCTTCAGATTCAACCTCCTTCTCATCAACTAATGCGGTAAGAAACACTATAGGAATTTCTTTTGTAGATTGGTCTTCAAGTAAATGCTGGGCTACTTGAGAACCTTCCATATCCGGCATCAAAACATCAAGGAGTATTAAATCTGGCTGATTGTTTTTAGCCAAATCAATCCCTGCTTCTG
>CAYOMG010000087.1:3928-4553 GCA_964404995.1 uncultured Planctomycetia bacterium
TTTAGTAGCGACTGTCACTTCAAACTTCCCTGTTTTCTCCAGATTTAATTTTACAAAATGGCAGAAGTCCTCTTCATCATCGATCATCAATATTTTCTTACGCATATCCACCTCCTTTTTTGACAATGGGTAAATTAATAATTATACTTGCACCTTTTCCAATCTCACTGTCCATCCGTATGGTCCCATTGTGTCTTTCAATAATCCCCCGTGTAACAGAAAGCCCTAAACCAGTGCCTCCTTCTTTCTTTTTGGTGCTGAAAAATGGATCAAAAACCTTTTTAATATCCTCTTTTGAAATTCCGCATCCATTATCTGTAAACGTAATCTGCAAATAGTTCTTCTTGTGCTGAGTTTTAATTTGTTTTATGCCGATAGTAATGGTTCCGTCTTGAAGCATAGCATCAACTGCATTAAGCAAAATGTTTATGAACACCTGATTCATCTGGTCTATATCTACATTTACCTTTGGTAAATGAGGAGTAAATTGTCTAATTATTTTTATACCCTTAAGGCTGATTTGATGTTCAGTCAGCGATAAAGCTTCCTCAATAACTGATATGATATCCATTTTCTTCAATTCAGGCGGGTGCTGACGAGAGAAATTTAGTAAATCTTTCACTAT
>CAYOMG010000088.1:0-4535 GCA_964404995.1 uncultured Planctomycetia bacterium
AATGATACTTCCACCCTACTTTTTTCGCAATAGTCGTAATATCCGCACAAACACTTTGTTGTCCACCCTTATTTTTATCCAATGGGATATTTAAACAAAATCTACCATCATTTTTAGCTAATCTATAACATTTTGCTAACCATTCTCTTGTAAAAACCAAATATGCGTCATAATCCATCTTATCATTATGGGCACTGTATTTTTATATCTACATTATAGGGTGGCGAAGTAATTATTAAATCTATACTTTTTTCTTCAATGTTCCCGTTTTTTAGAATATCATCGTTATAAATGTAGACAGACCTGGTGTGAAAGTACGGATTACCTTGTATTTTATTACGATTTGTGATAGTTGATGTAGTTCCCATAAGTATAAAAAACCTTCTCTTTTTTGTGAAGGTTTTATTTATTTTTTAGCTTTTGCTAAATCAATTATTTCATTAACCACCTCATCTATAGTAAGTTCTGAGGTATCTATAGTATAATCTGCTTTTGCATAGAAATGTGCACGTTGATTAAGAAGTTTCTGGATTCTTTCTTTAGGGTTGGATACATTCAATAAAGGTCTATGGGGCTCGTGTTTAATCCTTTCATATATAACTTCTGGTGTTGCAGATAGACATACCATTATTCCATTTCCCTTTAAATTTTTAACATTTCCATTATCCTTAACTACTCCACCACCAGCATCAATTATAACATCTTTTAATTTAGAGGCTTTCATTGTAACTTCTTTTTCAACTTTTCTAAAATAACTCTCACCATTTTCTTCAAAAATCCTAACAATTGCCTTCCCTTCTTTCTCTTCTATCATATCATCTAAACAAACATACCTTCTCCCAAGTTTTTCTGAAAGTTTCTGAGCCACAACAGTCTTCCCTGTCCCCATAAAACCAACCAAGACAATATTCATTGTACCGCAATTGGGTTGTGATCTCATTTAATATGACAAAAATTTAAGCCTTTTCCTTTTAGATTTTCTTTTAATTTTTATAATTGGTACACTTTCGTACTTCACTTTAAGACACTTTCCCGATTAGGTTGGAAAACGTCCCTTATATATACGCGTGCGGATTATCTGTCACATAATCTGCCTGATGTAGTCTCTATAGCTTTTCTTAACTTGCTCTATGTCATCACTGCCAAATTTCTCTAAGAATGCACCAGATAGTTCAAAGGCACACATTGCCTCTGCTATAACTCCTGCACAAGGAACTATACAAATATCTGCTCGCTCTATTTGTGCCTTAGTCTTCTTTTTTGTCTTTATATCTACAGTCTCTAATGGCTCCTTCAATGTAGATATTGGCTTTACATATCCTCTTATAACTATAGCTTCACCATTAGTAACTCCACCTTCTAATCCACCTGCAAAGTTTGTTTTTCTGAAGTATCCTTTGTTTTTACTATAGAAAATTTCATCGTGCACTTTTGAGCCAAAATTGCCTGATGCCCATATTCCATTTCCGAGCTCAACTGCTTTTACAGAAGGGATAGACATAACCACCCCAGCTAATCTTTTATCCAGTCTTCTATCGTAATGAACATAACTTCCTAATCCTACAGGCACACCAGTAATTATTACCTCAAACACTCCTCCTAAAGTGTCACCTTCACCTTTTGCTTTATCAATCTCTTTTATCATAAGTTTCTCCATCTGCTTATCCATACATCTTAGCTTAGAACTATCTACTTGCTGAAAAATTCTTTTAAAAGAAATATTCTTAATATTTACCTTAATTTCTCCAATAGCAATTACATGGCTTATCAGTTTTATACCAAATTCATCCAAAAATCTCTTGCATATAGCTCCGACAGCTACTCTAACTGCAGTTTCTCTTGCAGAAGCCCTTTCTAATACATCTCTTATATCTGGGAAATTATATTTTAAACTTCCTGCTAAATCTGCATGCCCGGGTCTGGGTTTAGTTACCTGTGGAAGTCTATCTATACTAAAGTCTTTATTCTTAATAATTATACCGATAGGACTTCCAATAGTTCTACTTTTTCTTACGCCAGATATTATATCTACTCTATCCTGCTCGAGCTTTCTTCTTTCACCACGCCCGTAACCCTGCCAGCGTCTTTTTAATTCCTTATTTATTAAATCAGACTCTATTGCAATACCGGCTGGCATACCTTCTAAAATAGCCACCAATGCTTTCCCGTGAGATTCACCTGCAGTAAGAAATCTTAACATTTCACCCCCCCCAAATAAAATATCAGAGAACAGACTACAGATAACAGATTTTTCTGACTTCTGTCTTCTGACTTCTGTCTTCTAGCTTAATAATAGGACCTAAACAATATCAAATTCAAAATTCTGTATCCCCACAAAACTGATACAAAACTTGCTAAAGATAAAAAAGGCCCATAGGGTATATATTGCTCTTTATATTTTATTTTTAGCACTATTCCTACTACAGAGCCAAAAAATGGTGCGATGAAAAAAGTCAAGATAGTAAGTCTCCAACCTAAAAATGCTCCTATCATTGCCATCAGTTTTACATCGCCAAAACCCATACTTTCTTTTTTGAATAATACTTTTCCCAGCACTCCTAAGATATATATACTTCCACCACCTGCTAAAATTCCTAATAGTGAGTTTATTAAAGCCAATTTATAATTCTGAGTATAATGAAGAGCGGGGAAAACAACACTAATAATAATTCCTATCGGTAACAATCCTAAACTTATACAATCTGGTATTATTCTGTATTCTAAGTCTATAAAACTTGCCACTATTAAAAAACTGCTAAATACACAATAAATAAGAAAAAGTAAAGAAAAACCGAAATGACTAAAAAGAATCAAAAATATAAATCCGGTAATAGACTCTACAACAATATATCGCCAGGATATTTTTTTACCACAGCCTGAACATCTTCCGCGAAGTAAAATAAAGCTAAATATAGGAATATTTCTAAACCATCTTATATGAGTTCTGCAATGGGGACAAAATGATGGAGGTTTTATAATAGATATATTCTTGGGCAAACGATAAATACATACATTAAGAAAACTGCCCAAAAAAGTTCCAAAGATAAATACTAAGAAATCGGTTATTGGTAACTGGCTAATAGGAAAAATTTTATCCTCCGCCGCTAATAATTTTGACTCTTTTCCAAAAATAACTAAAATTAGACCTAACTAAAATTTAATTAATTTTTTACAAATATATTGTTTTTAACCAAATCTTGAAAAACTCATCCAAAAATCTGAATTTATTGCTTTCTTTTAAACGATGGCCTGCCATATTATTTATATTCACCTCTGGCTTTGGTGTTTTAAAAAGTTTCCCTACAATCTTCAAACATTTATCTACACTACCCGTTCTGTTATAAATACTCTTAGTAATTTCTTAAGAAATTTTTTCTAAAAAATCCTTAAAATTCTTGTACTCGCTTACATCTATATAAATCACAATGATATTTTTATTTCTTTTAATATCCTCCACACTTTGTAATACAAGAGAGATTTTTTCTACACGCCTTTCAGAATAAACCAATGTATTCTGGGCAGAAATGATATTATCTGCTATTATTTTTCTTTTTCCCGGTTTAGAAAATCTTTTCCTAAGACCACTTTTCCAAATATAAACGGATTTTTCATTGTCTGTTGGCTTGTTATTATTTCATTTGACATTATGTTAATTAGCATAATGTCAAAGACCATAATAAAAGTCAAAGAAAAAAGTAACTGGAGTCCATTCTTTTTTAAATATATTGTTTATTTATCTGTATAAAGACTAAGCCTCAATTACACTAATTAAAGTTCAGCCTCAATCAATCTATTTTTAAATCACATTAGTGACCCGCATCACGCCAAAGATATAACCTGGGTGGATCGAAAGCAGAACCAACATCATAGAACCATTGCCGCCCCACTGTAGGGCTGTGGTGATCTACATGTGGACATGTAATACGCAAACGAGCCGTTGGTAACCCTACGTTATTCCACCACAGAGCATACTTACCCAGCGGTGTGCCTGCTGGCCAAGTGTTAATTAGAAAGGGTGGCGAATCTCTTAATAAATCAAATGGAGTATAGAATCCATCTCCATCTTTATCCTGTTCTGCTGTTGGATTATCCCAGGAACTACCCGAAACACCAAAGCCAAAACTGGGATGATGGGGAAAGTTAGTCCCTGGTCTTTCCACGATACCACGCATTGCATTATCCGCCGCCCTTCTCTCAATAGCAGATTGAAGTATAACTAAAAACATATCCTCATGAGCTTCTATAGCATCAGTTCTAAAATCAACAACTCTTGGTAGAATAGCTGCCGTCAATATACCAAGTATAGTTATAACAATCAGTAATTCAATAAGAGTAAACCCCGTTAGAAATTTTGTTTTACTAAATGGTAGATTTGGTCCTGTTAGATTTCTTCTTTTTAACGAGATAGATATTTCTAACGGGGGAAAAGAAATGGAGAAGGATTTTTTACTTATGGGTGATGGATTTTTGTTTGCGAAGTTTCGCATACTATAATATTTGTTTTTGTAAAGCTTCTATCATCACATCTATAGGTG
>CAYOMG010000089.1:0-4530 GCA_964404995.1 uncultured Planctomycetia bacterium
TTCTATTAAAATACGCATGTGCACCTTCATAAATTTATTAGTCTGTGCTTGCACTTTATTAGTTAAAAACTGAAGTTTAGACTTTTCGTCTTTTATATCATCCTGTGCAAAAGTTATGATATTGTGTAATCCTGTATTTAACTCTAAGATAAACTGATTAACTCTTTCAATAAGAAATTTAGCAATTGCAGTAGGAGTTTTCATATAAGAAAAAGAAGCCATATCAGTTATAGTAATATTAATCTCATGCCCTATTCCACATATAACTGGTAAATGTGAATAAGCGATTGTCTCTGCTATTTTCTTATTATCAAACCAGGTAAGGTCTGCTATAGACCCTCCTCCACGTGTTATAACAATTGCATCTAATATACTTCTTTGATTAAGTAACTCTAAACCAAGACAAATATCCTGTTCTGTATTTTTACCTTGCATAACTGCATTATATAAATAGACTTTGAAGCCTATCTTGCTTTTTTCTAATTCTGTTATAAAGTCATGGTATGCCGCACTATCATAGGAAGTTATTAGACCAACATTCAATAGAACCGGGGAAAGGAATGCTGTCTTATTTTTATCAAGTATGCCTTCTCTTTTAAGTTGTGCGATTAATCTTTGTCTATTTTGAGCCAGTCTTCCTAAAGTATAGACAGGGTCTATATCTTCTACAATTAACATATAATTTCCTGAGGGAGGATATAAATCCACTCTGCAGAGAAATTTAACTTCTATATCATCCTGTAATTTAAAATTAATATCGCTAATTTTAAGTCTCTGATTGATTTTTGTTTTAACCCTTTCAAATACGACACATCTTGTTTTAGCTATAACTTCGTCTATTTCAGGATGTTTCTCACACAACTCAAAGAATATATGTCTTTTTAGTTTGCTTCTATTATATCCTTGAATTTCTCCATGAACCCAGATAAAGTCGGGAAATTCCCTATTCAGGACTCCTTTTACAGTCGTATTTAACTCAAGTATAGAATAAATCTTATCTGTAGCTAATTTAATATCCATAATATAACTATTCGTAATTTTTAAATAGCTTCAAGTTAAAATCTAACAAAGAAATCCATAAATGGGTTATCCCATCGTTTAGATATCTTTTTAAATCGTATGCTAAAAATTACCAGAGTTATACCAATCAAAATCAGTAATGAAGCTACTATTATTGATAAAAGTGGTGGATACAAAGCTATCAACACACCTGCTAAAACAAAAAATGTACCGATTAACATCCTTGCCTCCCTTTAATTTCCTCGTTAGATAGTATGCATCTAATGGTGGGGTTCACTGAATATTTATGTATTGCAGGTGGGGCAAATCCGCGGGCCCCGTTAGAGGCTCTCTAAGACCGGAATACTTTGACACCTCTAATGGGGCTGGTCGGATAAATCCCTCATTTTTATAGAAACATTATTCTTTTTTTGCTTTTCCTTCGAAAAATACTTTAAACAAATCCAGTGGCAAGGGAAATATAATAGTTGAATTACTTTCTGAAGATATTTCAATTAAAGTCTGCAAGTATCTCATCTGTAGAGACATTGGTTGTTCTGCAAGCATTTTTGCTGCCTGAGTAAGTTTTCCTGCCGCGTCAAACTCACCTTGTGCAGATATTACCTTCGCTCTTCTTTCCCTTTCTGCCTCTGCCTGTTTAGCCATAGCACGTTGCATCTCTTGCGGCAAGTCAACATGCTTTACTTCTACATTAGATACTTTAATACCCCAGGGATCTGTCTGTCTATCTATAATATCCTGCAGACTATTATTTATCTGTTCTCTTTCGGAAAGTAATGCATCCAGTTCAACCTGCCCTAAAATACTTCTCAATGTAGTCTGTGCCATCTGAGAAGTGGCATAATGTGCATTCTCAACCTCAATTATAGATTTACGAGGCTCCATAACTCTGAAATATACTACTGCATTTACCTTAATTGAAACATTATCTTTAGTTATTATATCTTGGGGGGGGACATCCAGAGTCACTAATCTTAAAGATACTCTCTGGAGTCTATCAATTGGATAAAAAATAAATACGAGCCCCGGACCTTTAGGTTTTTTAAGTGCCCTACCTAAGCGAAATATTACCCCCCTTTCATACTCTTTTAGTATCTTAATACAGTTAAAAAGATAAATCGCTACTATAGCAATAATAATTATTGGACTAATCATCTTTCCCGCCTCCTCAATGAGCACATAACCCCACACTCAGTTTGCTGAGTGTGGGGTTATAAGTGCGAATTGATCCCCACAACAGTCCCTGCGTTTAGTTTTCGACCTGTCCCTGCGATTAAATTTGCATCAGCAAATTTGCAGGGAAGAAAACTGTGGGGATATTTATTTAAACTTTTTTTCATCCTGTACCTTTTTAACAATTACCTTCAACCCCTCTACCCTTGTCACTTCAACTTCTTCACCTTTTGTAATTTTTGCCTCACCGATAGATACAGCATTCCAGATTTCTCCATGAACAAAAATTTTACCACGAGGAGCAATATCCAATGTAACCTCTCCTCTCTCACCTATCAATCCTTCACAACCCACAAGAATTTTGTTTTTACGCGTTCTGAGCACACTTCCAATCAGAAGCAGAGTAATAAAACTTGTTGCAATAACAATCGGGAGAATAACCTTGAGTGAAACTTGCATAAACTGATATGGCGAATCAATAAACATCAGGGAACCTATAACCATAGATATTATACCACCCATTGTGAGTAATCCAAAAGTAGGCGTAAACATCTCAGCTACAAATAGAATTAGTGCAAGAATAATAAGCCCTAAACCTGCAAAATTAACCGGGAGAACATGTAATGCATAAAATGCTAAAGTAAGACAAATTAAACCTGCTATACCTGAGATACCAAATCCAGGGCGAGTAATTTCATGTAATAACCCATAAAAACCTAAAAATATTAACATATAAGCAATATTCGGGTGAGTTACTGCATTTAATATTCTTTGTCTTAGAGTCATATCTAAATTTACTATTTCTGCATCTTTAGTATGTAAAATTTTTATTCTCTCACCTATATTAATTTTCATTCCATCTATTTTCTCTAAAAGCTCCCTTATATCTGAAGCTATTAAATCTATCACCCCAAGCTCTAAAGCTTCCTTTTCACCAATTGATACACTTTTTCTAACTGCATCTACTGCCCATTCTGCATTTCTACCCCGTGTCTCGGCAATACCTCTAATCCATGCAATTGTATCAGCCATTATCTTCTCTGACATTATGTTTCTTGGTTCATATTCCTCCTCCTCTTCTTCTTCCTCCTCTTCTGCTATGCCTATATTTTTTTTATCATTTTCTTTATTTGACAAATCTTCAATCTCTTCATCTGCTCTTCTCCTGAAAGATGTCCCTTCGCCCATAACGACCGGACGTGCCGCACCTATATTAGTTGCAGGTGACATTACTGCTATATGAGAAGCTAAAGTAATGAAGGTGCCTGCTGATGCTGCCCTTGCTCCTTTAGGGGATACATAAACAATAACCACTACCTTGTCTTCCATAATATCTTTTACTATTTTTCTGGTTGTGGTAAGTAATCCTCCAGGTGTATCAAGCTTAATAATAAGTGCCTGAGCATTATAGTTATATGCTTTCTCAATACCGTCTTTTATATATTCACTTGTAATGGGATTTATAATACCATCTTCAATTGTTATGACGATAACCTGTTCGGAAGCAGATGGAAGACAATAGTCGGGTAGAAATAAAATTAAACAAAGGAAAGATACTAAAAAAATTAAGGCTTTCACAAATTCTTAGTATATACCAGGGAATATCTAATGTCAACCCATTAGTAAGTTCCTGGTAGATAAAAATAAAGGGCAAAAAGTTTGCACCTTATGCCCTATCTTAATCATTCCCTATCGTCTATTCTCACTCTATGAATTTATTTTATCATTGATTTCAAATATGGAGTCGGATCCTTGCCTCTTTCAGCAATCTTAATAGCCTCTTCTATTATTTTGTTTAATTGTTCAATATTTTCAACTGATTTTCTAAGGTCCATAAATAGAGTTAGGCCAAGTTTAGGACCAAAAATTAAACTAATTCTCTCCCCTCTTTTTACACCAAAAAATGGAGGCCATTTACTTATCCCTTCACTAATAACCCCCTTACTAATAATTTCTATATCTCTTATATTATTATTAGCAAGAGTAACATATAATTCCTTCAACAGTAAGGCTGATTCTCTAAATTCCTCCATATTCTCAGCTAATCTGCCTATTGTATGTAGCCCAATATGAAATAAAGAATAATAATATTCACTGTCCAATTCTTTCATTCCTTCTGCTATTTCTAATAAAATATTACCATATTGGATAAATTCTTCCAGATTATTCCAACGACCCTCGATAATATTTAGACCGCCCTCTAAAACTACAGTTGCCAACTCTCCACTCTGAACAGCTAAATTTACAAATGCATCCAGTCCTTTTTCAAATGCAGCTTGATCCGGTACTTCTTCCAATTCATCTTCATCTCTGCCTTCTCCATACCTTAAACTTATA
>CAYOMG010000090.1:0-4512 GCA_964404995.1 uncultured Planctomycetia bacterium
TTGTCGACGATGTTTTTAATCTGTGCAATCAAGGGCTTCGTTTTGTGAAGCCCTAGAAATATTATACGTGGAGGTGGTAACTTGAAATTAAGCGAGCTCTATAAAGAAGTAATAAAGTATGGAATGCAGAACGACCCAAGAGGAAAAGATAAAGTAGCTTTTCAGCTTAAAAAAACAAAGTCAGAATTTGAGAATTTAAAACCAAAAGATAAAAAATTCTTTGACAGAGAAAAACTTCTAAATCCATATGCGGACACAAGAATTCTATATGGTGATATTAATAAAGATGTAAAAAATATTTTAGTGGGCATTGATATGGAAATTGGAGAGATTTTGTTAGCAGATAGACTTAGAGAAAAAGGCAAATTCATAGATTTAGTCATTTCGCATCATCCTGAAGGAAAAGCCCTGGCAAATTTTTATGAAGTAATGCGGATGCAGCCAGATGTATTAAATAAAATAGGTGTGCCAATTAGTGTCGCAGAGAATTTATTGAAAGAACGAATCAGTGAAGTTGAACGAAAAATTATGCCAGTCAATCACACTCGCAGCGTGGATGCGGCAAGATTACTAAATGTACCACTTATGTGTGTTCATACTCCAGCAGATAATTGCGTGATGACATATTTACAAAAGTTATTAGAAAGAAAAAAACCTGACGATTTAAGTAAAATAATTGATATTTTAATGGAACAAGACGAATACAAAAATGGAGCAAAATATAATATAATGCCAAAAATTCTTTCAGGTGATACTAAATCTCAAGCTGGGAAAATTTTTGTAGAAATGACAGGTGGAACTGAAGGCTCAAGGAAAATATTTGATAGACTCTCTCAAGCAGGAGTGGATACTTTAGTTGGTATGCATTTAAGCGAAGGGCACTTAAAAAGAGTAAAAGATGCCCATATAAATGCGATTATCGCAGGACATATTCCCAGTGATAATTTAGGTTTAAATCTGATGTTAGATTACTTAGAGACAAAAGAAAAGTTGAATATTATAACTTGCTCAGGTTTTTATAGAGTGAAAAGATAAGTTCGGTTAGAGGTGTTCGGTTTTCGGTTAGCGCAAACCGATAACCGCAAACCGATAACCGATAACCGCAAACCGAAAAAATGGCACGCTTTATACCTGAAAATATTATAGATGAGGTTTTGGATAGGACAGATATAACAGAGCTTATTTCAAGCTATATTCCACTCAAACCAGCAGGGAAGAGTTTAAAGGCGTTATGTCCTTTCCATACTGAAAAGACGCCATCATTTATAGTAAGTCCAGATAAGCAAATATATCACTGTTTTGGATGTGGGACTGGAGGCAATGCATATAGTTTTATTACAAATTACGAGAAGGTAGATTTCCCTGAGGCAGTAAAGCTTTTGGCGGATAAATATGGTGTAGAAATTCCTCAAGACAATTTAAAATCTGAAAGTAGCAGTATTTATACCAAACTTCGTAAAATAAATGAATTAGCCTGTAATTTTTATCATACCAATCTCTTGAATAAAAATTTGGCTAAAGATGCCTGTCTCTATTTAGATAAAAGGGGTGTATCTAACGATATAATAACCAGGTTTAAATTAGGTTATGCACTTTCAAGCTGGAGTAGTTTTTTAGATTATGCTAAATCCAAAGGCTATAAAGAAAATATTTTAGAAAAGTCCGGGCTTATAATAAAAGGCAAAAATAATACATCTTATGATAGATTTAGAGATAGACTGATATTCCCTATTTTTGATGTGAAAGGATATACAACAGGTTTTGGAGCAAGGGTTCTAAAAGATAAGCTACCTCAAACCATAGAGGTGCAGGATGAACCCAAATATATAAATTCTCCTGAAACGCTTATTTATAATAAATCTAAAATACTTTACGGCTTAAGTCGCAGCCGTGATTTTATAAGAGAAAAGAAAAATGCAATAGTGGTGGAAGGATATATGGACTATCTTGCCTGTTTTCAATATGGAATAACTAATGTAGTTGCATCTTCCGGGACAGCCCTGACTAAACAACAGGCTCTATTACTTAAAAGATATACGGACACACTAATTTTAGTATATGATTCAGATAATGCAGGACAACTTGCTACTTTGAGAAATTTAGACATTTTGCTTACTACAGATTTGCAAGTTAAAATAGTCACTCTCCCGCAGAATTATGACCCGGACGATTTTCTAAGAGAAAAAGGCAAAGAAAAGTTTGATAAACTTGTAAATTTGGCGGAAAATTTTATAAATTGTAAATTCAATATATTAGCTAAACAATATAATTTAGATGACCCATACCAGAAGACAAAAATCTGCGAAGAAATTTTATTATCAATTGCTAACATTCAAAACCCGATACTTGCGGCTGAATATGTTAAGGAATTGTCAGAGAGTTTAAAAATATCCGAGCAAGCTCTATTAGATAAACTTAAAAATATAAAAACAGCTCATAAAGTAGTAGGAGATTTTGATGCAACAACACCCCGCAGACAACATACGGTAATAGAAATGAGTGAAGCTGAAAAAATCTTATTAAGAGCAATAATAGAAAATAAAGACACTGCGTTTTTTATAAGAGAGAGAATAAATTATCAGAGCTTTCCCAGTCAATATGCAAGAGATATTTTTAAAGAAATTTTTACTTTGATAAATTCCGGCAAGGATTTTACACCTAAAAATTTGATAAATAAACTTGAGGAGAAAAACTCTTTTAACAATATGTATCAAAATTTCATTTCTGAACTTATAACAAAACAACCACTGGTAAATCGCATAAGTACGAAAATAATAGAAGATTGCATAAGTTGGATTAAAAAGGGGAACTTGAAACAAGAAAGATTTATCTTGAAAGAAAAAATAAAACAAGCCCAAAAAGAAGATGATAGCTTACATCTGAATTCACTACTTGAAGAATTTAACCAATTAACAAAAAAGTAGTAGAGAGTAGTAGAGGACGGAATTATGAAAAGTATAAGAAAAAGAGCAAGACAAGATTTGAAAAAACTTTTAGATACAGGTAGAGAGAAGGGCTACCTGACATATGAAGAGTTAAACGATGCTTTGCCTGATGAGGTAATCTCTTCTGATGAGATTGACGAAATTCTTACTGTGCTTGGAGAAGAACAGATAGCCATAGTAGATTCTCATAAAAAAGGAGCTGAAATTAAAGAGATATCTGAGGAAGAGTTAGAGGAAGAGGAAGTTCAACCTTTGCCGAGGGTAGCTCGCATGGAGGATCCTGTGAGAATGTATCTTCGGCAGATGGGACAGATTTCACTCCTGTCACGGGAAGAAGAGATAGAATTAGCTAAAAAAATTGAAGAGACCGAGGGAAAATATAGAATAGCAGTCCTGGAGACAAAAATTGCAGCAAACCGAACTCTACAATTAGCAAGTGATATTCTTAAAGGAAAATTAAATATGGAAGAGATAATAGAAGAAGATACCAATGCAGATAGAGAAGAGACTTTAGAAAAAATAAGCTATTTATCCAGGAGACTTCGTTCTGCTAAGAAGAAAGATACAATACTTTCTATTCTTTCTGAGTTTAGTCTTACTATAACTTGTATTGAAAAAATATCTTCTATTTGTAAATTTTACAAAAAGCAGATAGATAAAATCTACGGCAAGCTAAGTAATATTAAAACTACAAGAAAGAAGAAAACTGAACAGTTAAAAGAACTCATTAAAGTAAAGAGAGAAATTGAATTAACCCTTGGTCAATCTTACTCAAAAATAAAAAAACATACTAACCTCATAACGAAAACAGAAAAAGAATATAACAAGGCAAAACGTGCATTGGTAGAGGCTAATTTGAGATTAGTAGTAAGTATTGCAAAAAAGTATACTAATCGGGGACTTTCTTTTTTAGACTTAATTCAAGAGGGTAATATAGGTCTTATGAAAGCAGTGAATAAATTTGAATACAGGCGTGGATATAAGTTTTCTACTTATGCAACCTGGTGGATAAGGCAAGCAATAACTCGTGCTATTGCTGACCAATCCAGAACCATCCGTATTCCTGTTCATATGACAGAGACTATAAATAAACTTATCAGGGTATCCAGAAAATTAGTGCAAGAGCATGGTCGTGAACCTTTCCCGGAAGAAATAGCTAAAGAGATGGATATGCCAGTTGAAAAAGTAAGAGGTGTATTGAAAATAGCTCAAGAGCCAATTTCTCTGCAAATGCCAGTAGGGGATGAAGGCGATACTCATTTTGGCGATTTTATTGAAGATAAATCTGCCATCTCACCTGCTAATGCTACAGCATATTCAATGTTGAGAGAACAAATGCAAGATGTACTTGGCACATTGACAGAGAGAGAGAAGAAAATTTTACAATTGAGATTTGGCATAGGAGATGGTATGTCCAGAACTTTAGAAGAGGTAGGTTCAAAGTTCAGCGTTACAAGAGAAAGAATTCGTCAGATTGAGGCTAAGGCTTTACGTAAATTAAGACATCCAACAAGAAGCAGAAGGCTTAAAAACTTCCTTGAAAAAGGAAAAGGGGTCACACCTATTT
>CAYOMG010000091.1:0-4509 GCA_964404995.1 uncultured Planctomycetia bacterium
AAATAAATGGTCGCTGTCCCTATTTTTAATATTGAAAATGGTGAAATAATTGAGGACTATCCTGATGACAAATTTGGCCCCAGTTGTCTTATTTATGGAAGAACTAAATTAGAAAGACCCCTTCATATTCAGTGTTCTTATCCTGCAAGGCCAAAGATTAAAATTATTACGGTCTATGAACCCGATCCAGAAGAATGGATAGATTTTAAAATTAGAAGGAGGAGACGATAAAATGAAATGTGATTTATGCGGAGGTAGAGTTAAAAAGAAGTTAATTAGTTATACTCTTTTTTATGAAGGGCATTGGATTATTGTAGAAGATGTTCCTGCAAAGGCTTGTGAACAATGTGGAGAAAAATTGTTTGAGCCCAAAATTGTAGAGCGTTTACAAAAAGTCATTTGGAGTAAGCAAACACCTACTAAAAAAGTTAAAACACCCGTTTTCAACCTCTCATCTGTATAAATTTATTCCTCTTTAGCACAACTACAACTTAAATAGGGACAGCTGCGACTATTTTGTAAATACTCAGTCAAGGTCGTCCTCTGTAGTCGGGCTCGCCCGAGTACTGATAGACGAAGCTTGGTGAATATTTACCAGAAAATCATAACGGGGTTGACTGAATATTTACGATAATACTAAAAAGTGTAAACTATGTTTCGGTTGCACAAAAATCATACCTGCCTGACGGCAGTCAGGTATGTAATCAGATTGCCAAACACATGGAAGTGAGGCATATCTTGACAATTTTTAGTGCTCTCAGACATTAAATTTATTGATTTATAAGTTATTATTAATGTTATAATTAGCGATATTCAATATTAATCAAAAAATATAACTCTTTATGCCTAAAATTTCTGTAGTATCAATAACTTATAATGCAGGAAGTTTTATAAAATCTTGTTTGGACTCTTTATGCGAACAGACATATAAAGATTTTGAGACAATATTAGTAGATAATGCATCAATTGATAAGACTGTAAGTTTGATAAAGAAGTTTTCCCCTGAGGTTACTTTATTACAAAATAATAAAAACTATGGGGTATGTAAAGCAAGAAACCAGGCAATAAAAATAGCTAAAGGAAAATATATATTAACTTTAGATAGTGATGTAGTATTGGATAAAGATTTTTTATTAAAGATTAAAAATCTTGCAGAAAGGGTAGATAATAAAGTAGGTATGATAGGAGCAAAAATTATGCAATTTAGAGATAAAAATTTAATTGATTCAACAGAAATTATACTTACAAAAGCAAGAAGATTTCTTGATAGGGGATATGGAGAGATTGATAGAAGTCAATATGATAAAGATATAAATATATTTGGACCCTGTGCGGCGGCAGCTTTATATAAGAAAGAAATGTTAGAAGATATAAAAAAAGAAGATGAATATTTTGATTCCAGGTTTTTCTATTTAGTAGAAGATTTTGACCTATCCTGGAGAGCAAGGAATAAAGGATGGAGTGCAGTTTATTGTCCTGAAGCTAAGTGTTTCCATAGAAAAAATGGCTCAAATACAAATGAAAAAATCCGCCAGTTTTTAACTTTCAGAAATAGATACTTTTTGTTAATTAAAAATCAAAGTCTCAAGGACTTTCTTATTCATTTACCATTTATGTTACCTTATGACTTATTAAGATTTGGATATTTACTTCTTACTAATAAATTAACCTATAAAGCGATAAGAGAAGTTATGGATTTCGGTTTCAAAAAAATCCCATTTGTGAATTTTGATTAAAAAGATTATAATAAATGAGGGGAACTAAAAAACAGATGAAAAATAAGCCTATAATAACTTGTATAGGTGAAATTCCTATACTCTGGGATATAGAAAATAAGCTAATACGAGAGAGAGTAATCAAACATTATCAGAATTATTTTGTAAATAAAAAGCCACAAATAACCATAAAAGTTAAAAAAGAGAAATTTAATATTCCCAAAGTTAAAAAACCTATCTTTCAAACCAGAAGCTGGATATTGAGTAAAAACGGAGATTATTTAAACCTATACTTCCCTGGCCGAAATAATGCTTCCTTAGCTTCAATTCATTCTTCATTTAAAAAAGTTGATTTTTTTACCCAGGACTCAAACGGTCAGCTTCTATTATATCTTTTTCCTGAAATATTATACAGTCTAATTCTGCCTAAATTTAATAACCTGCTTCTTCATAGCTGTGGTATTTTAGATAATAAAAGAGCCTATCTATTTGTTGCCAAAGCTGAAGGTGGAAAATCCACTATTGCTAAACTATCAGGCAAAAGGACTATCCTTAACGATGATAGAATAATTATACGTAAAGAAGAAAAAGGTTATAAAATCTATGGTAACCCATGGCATGGAGAAGTTGAGGAAACTTCCAATAAATCTTTTTATATAAAAGATATTTTCTTTCTAAAGAAATCAAATTTAAATTACATTAAACCTATAAGAAAATCAGAAGCTATGGTAGAGTTTTTTAAAAACAGTTTCTATTTGCCAATAGATAATGATATAATAAAACAAGTTTTCGGAATCTGTTCCGGGATAGTAAAAGGTTTAAATTGTTATCAATTTGGCTTTGTGCCAGATAAATCTATATGGAGGTTTTTAAATGGAGCTGTTAAATAAAATTCCTAAAAAGAATAACGAAAAACTTGCCTGGCGAGTAATTGATGGCGAAGCAGTAGTGATACCTTTAGAAAATCAGTCAGAGGAAGGAGAAAAACTTGATATTTTTAATGAGACGGCTACAAAGATTTGGGAGTTGATAGATGGGAAGAATACAATTAAAGATATAATTAAAAAGATTATTGATGAATATGATATAAAACCTGACGAAGCTCAATCTCAAATTAAGAAGTTAATAAGCGAAATGTCTGCCAAAAAAGTGATAATCATTTAATTCTGGAGGTAAGAGATGGAGAAGAAAGAAAAAAAGAAGTGGCTCAAGCCGAAGATCAAGGAAGTGAGAATAAAGGAGCAGGTGAGTTTGCAGATGTGTTGCAAAGAAGCGCCTCCGTGGTGCGCTCCGCCAGAGGGGATTTGGTTTATGACGTGAATGAGGCTGTCCCCCACGCCCAATTTGGTTATCTTTTTATTTGAATATTTGTGCCAGATTCTATATCCTTATATCAGAAAAACAGAGTATTAGTATCAACCCATAGTAGGTTTTAAAAAAAATTCAATGGAGGTTATTAAAAATGTCTACTCAAGGCAGGAATGTAAGACGTAATTTTGATACAATGAATTTGATTGAGAGGAGATTGAGTATATTGGTAGGAGCTAGATTTGTGGATACAGAGAAAATCTCCAAATCGGTCGAAAAAATGAAACAGTTAAGGAAAAGATTGTCTCCTAAAGCTAAAGGTTTTAATGCTTGTGAAATAATTAGAAAGTGGAGAGAAGGTAGATGGAAGTTTTAGATACATCAGTTATATATAAGGCAGGCTCTCCCCTTGTGGGAGAGGGAAGCCCCGTTAGATAAAAAACTTATCTATCAACTGGGTAAAGGTGAGGGGGAGTTCGCACCGCAGGTGCGCTAAGTTCATTTTTTGTCTTTACTTGGTAGCAAAAAGATACTCTTACATTTGTAAAACGGGTAGAAATTATGTTAAGAAAAAAGGAGAATATGTGAAAACTAAGCCAAAGATATATCTTGAGACCACTCTGTTTAACTATTATTTTCTCAAAGACTCTACTCGGCGGTTTCAAATTGACGCTACTAAGAGTCTATTTGATGAAATTAGACAGGGGAAATGGAAGGTTTACACTTCACCTGAGGTAGTTCGAGAATTAAGAAAAAGTAAAGAGCCATTAAAGATCAAAATGTTCAATTTAATGAAAGATTGTAAGATAGAATTACTTACTCCGCGACAATTTAAGGGATATTTAGCTTTAGCTAATCTATATATAAAAGTAGGAGCAGTGCCAAAAAAGAAACGGGCAGATGCTCGGCATATTGCTATTGCTACAACAAGCTGTATGGATATATTGGTTAGTTGGAATCAGAGACACATCGTAAGGTATAAAACTCAAGAGATTGTAAGGACGATTAATATTTCATCGGGTTTTAATGTAATCTCTATCAATACTCCTGAGGAGGTGGTTACATATGAAGAATAAGTTAAAAAAGTCATATCTCGATCCAGTAGAAGAGGCTGAAAGATGGAAGGATGCTGTAGATAGAGAAACAAAAGGAATGAATGAGCAGGCGATGAATAGATATTTCCAGAAAGAGATAGGATTAATGATGCGAAGGTACGGAATTAAGAAAGCACAATAAACCAAAAACTTTTTGTAACATTCAATAATTTTCAGTAAGCTCCTGTACCTTAAAACTTGGAGGTAAAGATGAAGAAGGAAAATAATAAAAAGAAACACTGGCTCAAGCCGAAGATTAAGGAAGTAAAGATAAAGGAGCAGGTGGGAATGAGCGTAGGATGTGCCAAGGTGGACTTCGCGGATGAACCAGGCTGTGCGGTAGGGTTCGCGTATACGTAGAGACCGCGCGGGATATCAGTCCGTTCCCTTTT
>CAYOMG010000092.1:0-4471 GCA_964404995.1 uncultured Planctomycetia bacterium
TGTGATTCAAGGGGATATAACACAACAGGATACCTGCGCTATAGTTAATGCAGCTAACAATCATCTTAAAATGGGTGGTGGAGTAGCAGGTGCAATAAAAAAAGTAGGTGGGATGGAGATTCAGAAAGAAGCTGATAAACTCTCACCAATAGAAATTGGACAAGCTGCAGTAACTACAGCAGGGAAATTAAAAGCAGAATATGTGATACATGCGGCAACTATGGGTTTAGATTTTAAAACTGATGAGGATAAAATAAGAAATTCCTGTAGGAATTCTTTAAAGTTAGCTGAAGAGAAAAAGATTAAATCTATATCTTTCCCAGCCTTAGGATGTGGGGTGGGTAGTTTTTCACCAGAACAGGCTTCTAAAATAATGATAGAGGAGGTTTTTGCGCATTTGCAAACCTCTTCTGTTATAGATGAGATAAGATTTGTGCTGTTCGATAAACCTAAGTATAATATATTTAAAGAAACACTGGGAGAGTATATTAAATATTTTGAAAGGAAAACTTCACAAAATCCTATACCAACAGTGGATATAATAATTGAAGTGCCTTTGGATATAGTTCTAATTAAAAGGAAAAATCCTCCCTATGGTTGGGCTATACCTGGGGGATTTGTAGAATATGGAGAAAGTTTAGAAGAAGCAGCCACAAGGGAAGCTGAAGAAGAAACTGAACTTAAAGTATATGATTTAAAACAATTTCATACTTATTCCGAGCCAGGAAGAGACCCTCGTTTCCATACAATATCTACTGTATTTATAGCAAAAGCAAAAGGTAAACCAAAGGCACAAACCGATGCAGAGGATATAAAAATCTTCAGGAAAAATAACCTGCCATCAGAATTTGCATTTGACCATAAGAAAATATTAGAAGATTATATTAATAGTTGTTTTCTCTAATTGCAATTAAAAATTCTTGAGTAGTTTTATGCCAAAATATAAGTATCTTATAAGTACTTGCCTTACCGGTGAAAATTGCCGCTGGGATAAAAGTACTTGTTTAAATAAACAATTGAAAAAATTAGCTGAAGAAGGCAGAGCATATCCTGTATGTCCTGAACAATTAGGTGGATTATCAACCCCCAGAGCACCTTCTGAAATAATTGGCAGCGACGGAGAAGATGTATTAGGAAAAAAAGCTATTGTAAGAAATAAACACGGCTTGGATGTAACTGGTTTTTATATTAAAGGAGCTTATAAAACTTTGGAAATTTGCCATAAGTATAAAATAAATAAAGCTATACTCAAGGATAAAAGTCCTTCCTGTGGATATGGGAAGATTTATGATGGTAGTTTTACAAATAAACTTAAAAAAGGCAATGGAGTAACTTGCGCTTTGCTTTTGGAAAAAAGAATAGAGATAAATGAAGTCCGTCAGCCTGAGACGGATTATTGATATGGCAGCTAAATGCCCTGATTGTGGGAAGGAATACGATATAGCTTTACTGCAATTTAGCAATAAGATAAAATGTGATTGTGGAAAAGATTTTGGTTTAGAAAATGCTTATTCATTCAGGCAAGATGAGCTTATTTTTTTTAAAAAATTATTGAGGCAGATTCAACAAAATAAAGAGGAAAATATTCTAAAATCCTTACAAAGGAAAGCTGATAAAATCTGCATACTTATATTAAATACACAATATCAAAAAATAGATATAGAGATTGAAAAAAAGAAGCTGAAGGAAGAGTTTATAAAAAGTTTCCCGGATAAAATAAATCTATACAAAATGATCTATGAAGCAAGGTTTGGTAGACTATGGAAACAGTTTAGAGAAATAGAGAGTTGATATATTGCTATGAGAATTAAAAATTTATTCCTTATGATTTGTTTATTGCTGTCAATGTCAAGTTTCGATTATATTTTTAAAGATAATAAAACATTAGATGAAATAGAAATAAAAACAGCAGTGAACAAAGACCAGATGTATATATGCGAAGTTTTAAAACTTACCATACTTATAATTGGTGAATTTGAAGAAATACCTCAAATTGAGAGTTTCCAAATTCCACAATTTAAAATTTTAAATATTACAAGAACACATAATTTCAGTATATCAGGTGAAGATATACAAGCTGAAAGTGAAATTATCTATTTTCTTAAACCAAAAACTTCTGGTGAACTTACAATTCCTTCTATTTCTATAAGATACAAATCCAAAGTTTATACTACCAAGCCAATTAATATAGAAGTTTTACCAGCTGAGAAAAGACCAAAATTTATACCTGGTGAGGGTATCTTATTGTGACAGTCACCGCTATGTGCAATGAAAAAAAAGCCAGAAAGTTTAATTTTTCTGGCTATGGAATCATTTTTACTATTTTACTTTTCTTCTTTTAATTTTTCTTTTTCATCAACTCCGAAAAATTCCTCTTTTGCTGATATTTCTCTTTTAGTTAGCCGTTTCAAGAATTCCAATTCTTCAGCAATTAGTTTTTCTATTTCTTCCGGATCGTATTCAGCAATCAATTTTGCCTCTTCAGGTTCTTCCTCCTTATCTGATGCTTCAGGTGGTGTTTCTTCTTCAGTAACTATTCTTTGTCCCTCTAATTTTTCTTTTTCCAGTCCAGGAGGTTGAGCAGTATCAGAAAGCAACATTGGTTCCTCATCAAAAAGTAACGTTGGTTCCTCATCATCTTCTTGGTTTTTTTCTTTCTTGCTTTCGCCTTCCGTTATTCCATCTTTCATTTCTGGAGGTATGATATTTATTTCATCTGGATCTGGTTTTTGGTTTACTTTCTCGGGTCCATCCTCATATATTGAAACAGGAGAAGCTCTTGCTAAGATTATAGCGGGCTGCTCATTTTGTCCTCCTAATCTTTCCCGTATTGTTGGATTATTTTCTGTAGTTATAAGAAGCTCTATATCTTTTCCAACAAAAGGACTGCGAGATACTCCACCTGTGTTATCAGGGTTGCCTAGTGAAGCACCTCGAAAATCTAAGCCACTTGGCCCCTCAATAATTAGGGTATTAGTTATTATTAGGTCAAGATTTGCAGGGGGACTACTACTCGTTGCAGGGGTAGATTGTCCTGTAACCAAATCAGCAATCTCGGGAGACAACAAAGGGGGTGTTGCATCATTTCTACCTGGGCCTGCAGCAGCTCCAAAAGTGTCATCTATAGTCTCTTGTGCAATTATGTTTCCTTCTTGATCAAAATGGGTAATTGTTCTACTTCCATCAGAATTAAATGTAGTAAGTTTTGTTGTAGCAGTTTCACCTTCCGTTGTTACCTCAACTGGAGTTTCATATTCATCTTTTCGATACAGAGGTTTTCCTTCTTCATCAAATCCCGTTTCTTTACTTATTAAGCTATTATCTTCTGCATCCTTGTCACCATATATAGTAACTATTGTTGAGATTCCTTCAAATTCTTCACCCAGAATATTTTTACTTTTAGCTTTAGCAAAATGTTCTATAGTTAAAACATCTTCTCCATCTTTAGAACCTTCTAATGTCCAGTTACCTGATTCAGTCGTAGTAATCTCTATCTTATCTAATTCATAATCTTTACCTAAAACACTCTCTAATACAAAAGGTTCGTTAGGTAGTTCAATCGTTGCTTTTAAACCGTCATCACCAAATTCAACAGTTAAATTATATAATTCTTGTCGGATACCATTTTCATCAATTGTATAACCAAACTCCGTTCCATCTATTACCTCTATCAATTCAGCTATTTCTCTTAAGTTTGTCAAAGGAGCAATATTTATATTTCCTAAATCAAGTTGAGGCTTAGCTTGGGGAATTCCTATAGTCATAAATGCTCCAAGGGTGCAGATTGGAGGGTTAAGATTATCAGTATCAAAAGTAACAGATGGAGCAAAGAAGGGAGGATCTTCTACCCTAAGCGGACTACCGCCAAAATTAAATGCAAATATAACATAAGGGGAGAAGAGTAAAAGAATAAAAGTAAGTAAAATTACTTTTACCACGTTAGAAATATTTTTTCTAATAAGGTTTCCTTTTAGCATTTTAACTTTGTGTGTAGATTTGGTTTTCATCTTTATATGCATATTATACTATATAAAAGCGAGTTTTGTCAAGTATTTTTTAAAATTTTAGTAACTTCTAAAACTTAAACTTTTTTATCTAAGTTTTTTTGTTCCAATAAATTATGAAATTAGCCCTAAATGGACTTTCAACTTTTTTCATTTAAAATTTATAATTTAATCACATTTATATAAAAACTTAAAAATAGCTTTATTTTACTCCCTACAGTACTATGTTAAAATTTAGTCTTTTTTTGATTCTTCCCTGTGCCCTTTAGGGTATAAGATACAAAAATTTAATGCGTTGCCTTTAAGATACACAGGTATATGCTTAACATTACAATCATTAAGCACCTGTTTCCATTGGGTATCAGCATCATCGGTCAATAGATAATGCTTACGCCATACAGAGTCTCTGCTTTGAACGAACCTAAAGATAGAATGAGAGTCGGAGTAAATGGATAAGGGCAGGCCAT
>CAYOMG010000093.1:0-4406 GCA_964404995.1 uncultured Planctomycetia bacterium
TTCTGAAAAACCCAGAAATCTCTAAGATTTTTTCTTGTGCCCTTCAGAGTATCAGAGTATCATAGATATCTAAGTAATATAGCGTAGGGAAGGTCTTAACGGCAGCCGATCACCGCCTATCGCTTTACAGCTTGTGCGGACGGCTAAGTTCAATCGACATAATCTCACCTCATAAAAGATAATATGAATATTTATAGTTGGCGAAGTCCTCTTACGGCTTTTAGCGGTCGCTCAACTCCAACAGTTAAAAAAATAATTATAATTAATATAGCTATTTTTATTGTTATCCACCTTTTCTCTCGATTCCCCTGGTTTACTGTCTTTGGCTTAGTTCCACGTTTTGTATTTGCAAGATTAATGCTCTGGCAGTTGTTTACTTATATGTTTTTCCATGGCGGCTTGTGGCATCTGGTTATAAATATGTTAATGCTCTGGTTCTTCGGCTGTGATATAGAGAGAAGCTGGGGTAGGAAACAGTTTTTATTCTATTACTTTTTTACTGGTATAGGAGCAGGTTTGTGTAGTTATCTTACTTCATTTCGTTCTCCTATTCCTGTTGTTGGAGCTTCAGGTGCAATATTTGGTTTGCTTGTTGCCTATGCTATGATGTTTCCTGATACGGTGGTGTTTTTATTTTTATTTTTTCCTATGCGTATAAAACATGCAGTGTTTGTTTTAGCCGGTATTAATCTTTTAGGAGCTTTAACTAATCCTGATGCGGGAATTGCTTATTTTGCCCATATTGGAGGAGGCTTGTTTGGATATTTATATTTGAAAAACGAATGGATAAGATATAAATTCAGCAGTTATTTTAGCCTGTTTAATTTTAAACAACGCTTGCGACAAAGGAAAATAGAAACAAAACAACTTGAAGATTTAGAGTTAGAAAGAGAGATAGATCGCATTCTTGAAAAAATATCAAAACATGGGATGAGGAGCTTAAATAGAAAGGAAAGAAAAATTTTAGAGAAAGCACGAAACTAAACAAAAAAACAGAGAAATATGCTTATTAAAGGTGATTTTTATGACCAAAAGTTATCCTTTTCAAACAATTGAACCAAAATGGCAGAAATGCTGGGACAAAATTGGCCTTTTCAGAGTAGATTTAAATTCTGAAAAACCCAAGTTCTATTGCCTTACGATGTTTCCTTATCCTTCCTCAGAGTTACATGTAGGTCATGGTAGAAATTACATTATTGGAGATGTTGTAGCAAGATATAAAATGATGAATGGATTTAATGTATTAACTCCAATGGGTTGGGATGCATTTGGGTTACCTGCTGAAAACCAAGCTATACAACATAATATTCATCCCAAAAAATGGACATTTGATAATATTAAAAGAATAAAGAAACAGCTTATAAGTTGGGGGACTTTTTATGATTGGGATAGGGAGATTACTTCTTGTAAACCAGATTATTATAAATGGACTCAGTGGTTATTTTTAAAACTTTATAAGGGAGGTCTTGCTTATAAAAAATTAGCTTCAGTTAATTGGTGTCCTTCCTGTCAGACAGTTCTTGCAAATGAGCAGGTAATTTCAGGAAAATGCGAAAGATGTGACACCACAGTTGCACAAAAAGACTTGGAGCAGTGGTTTTTCAAAGTAACAGATTATGCTCAAAGACTATTAGATGATTTGAAACTTCTCAAAGACTGGCCTGAAAGAGTAAAAATTATGCAGGAAAACTGGATTGGGAAAAGTCAAGGGTTTATGATAAATTTCCCAATTCTGAATTCAGATAAAAAACTTAAATGTTTTACCACAAGAGCTGACACTCTATTTGGTGCGACTTACTTAGTGCTTGCTCATGAACACCCCCAGATAAAGGAGCTTATTTTCGATAGTCAAAATAAGGAAAAAATAGAAAGTTTTCTGGATGGATTAAAAAAACAGATTATCCCCAGACGGTTTTCAGAAGATATAGAAAAGGAAGGAATATTTACTCATAAATTTGCTATAAATCCTGTAAACAATGAAAAAATACCTATATGGATTTCAAATTATGTACTTATGGAATATGGCACTGGAGCAATTATGGCAGTTCCTGCTCACGATCAAAGAGATTTCGAATTTGCTAAAAAATATAACTTGCCTGTAAGAGTGATAATTAAGCCTAAAGATAAGGAGTTGAAATTAGAAAATATGGAAATAGCTTACGAGGAAGAAGGTATAATGGTAAATTCTGACAAATTCAATGGGCTTGACAGCAAAGAGGGAAAAGAAAAAATCTCAGATTATTTAGAGAATAAAAGTGCAGGCAAAAGAGAAGTCCAATATAGACTAAAAGATTGGTTAATATCCAGACAAAGATATTGGGGGGCACCTATCCCAATAATTTATTGTGACAGATGCGGAACTGTTCCTGTTATAAAAGAAGACTTACCAGTTTTATTACCAGAAAAGATTGAATTTAAACCTACTGGAGAATCTCCCTTAAAATATGTAGGAGATTTTGTGGAAACTCGATGTCCTAAATGTAGGAATCTAGCTAAAAGAGAACAGGATACTATGGATACATTTGTCGACTCCAGCTGGTATTACTTAAGATATTTATCTCCAAAGGATGATACAAAGCCGTTTGATAAAGATGTAGTAAATCAGTGGCTTCCTGTAGATCAATATATTGGAGGAGTAGAGCATGCCATTTTACATCTTCTTTATTCAAGATTTATTACAAAGGTGCTTTTGATTTAGGATATGTAAATTTCAAAGAACCATTTGAAAGACTTTTTACACAAGGCATGATCATAAAAGATGGAGCTAAGATGTCTAAATCTAAAGGAAATGTAGTAAGCCCAGATGAGCTGATTAAAAAATATGGTGCTGATACCGTGCGGCTTTATACATTATTTATTGGACCTCCAGAAAAAGATGCTGAATGGAATGATAGAGCAGTAGGAGGTGCGTGGAGGTTTCTTAACCGGGTATGGAGACTTGTGAATCAGAAGACAGAAGACAGAGGACAGAAGACAGAGGGCCCCGTAAACTCGCTTTGCTCGTACGGGGCAAGCAGAAAACAGAAAACAGGAGAGCAATTATATGGTGATTTAAGGAGGAAGACTCATCTGACGATAAAAAAAGTTACTGAAGATATTGAGAATAATTTTCAGTTTAATACAGCTATTGCTAATATTATGGAGTTAGTCAATCTAGCTCAAAGCTCAAAGCTCAAAGCTCAAAGCTCAGTATTAAGTGAGGCAATTGAGACGGCAGTGATACTTTTAGCTCCTTTTGTTCCTCATATAGCAGAGGAGATGTGGAATAGGTTAGGACATAAAGAAAGTATATTTACATTTAAATGGCCGGAATATAACCCAGCATTGTTAGAAGCTCAAGAAATTCAAATGGTTATACAGATAAATGGCAAAGTAAGGTCAAGTATTATTGTTAATGCAGATATAAAAGATGATGAGCTGAAACAAAGAGTATTAACTGATGAGAAAATTAAAAATTGGATTAAAAATAAAGAAATTAGAAGATTTATCATAGTGCCGAATAAACTTATCAATGTGGTGGTATGAAATTTAATTTTAAAAGGTATGAAAATAGGCTATTAATATTACTTGCTATCATATTTTTGACATCAATTGGGTATTTATATTATAGAGATGTAATTTCTCAGGAAGAAATTAGAGTTATACCGTACGATTTGACTGTAAACCTTATATCAAGGAGAGAAGTTATTGAAAGAACTTAAAAGTGTAGATATAAATACTGCCAATTATGAAGAAATACAGACACTTCCTGGTATAGGTCCAATTTTAGCCAAAAGAATAATAGAATATCGTGAGAATTACGGTCCTTTCCTTGAACCAGAAGATCTAATAAAAGTAAAAGGAATAGGTAGAAAAAAATTGGAAAGGATAAAAGAATTTATAATTATAAAATAAGTATCCCCGGAGTTTTATTCTTGCAAAGTGATTTCCGTAGAGTTATTATAAATGTGGTATTAAATGGAGATTGCTGAAAAAGTCTAATTACACGTGGTCTAACAATAAAGCAATAGGGGTGAAATTTACTTTCTCGGTCAGTTTAAGTAAAATTTTTTAGTAGAGACAGTTAATATTTATAATAGCGAATAGTTTTCTTGGGCGGTTGGCTCAGTTGGTTAGAGCGTCGCGCTTACATCGCGAAGGTCGCAGGTTCAAATCCTGCACCGCCCACCACTTTGGTTAAATGGTAATTAGTTAAATAAAAAGTCATTTAGTTAACTGTTTGGCTATTTAACCAGTTAACCAAATTTTAGGGGGCGTGGCGTAGTCCGGTTTAACGCGTCAGATTGTCGATCTGAAGATCGAGGGTTCAAATCCCTTCGCCCCCGCCAGTTTA
Organism: uncultured Planctomycetia bacterium; assembly: GCA_964404995.1. GTDB lineage: Bacteria > Omnitrophota > Gorgyraeia > M55B152 > CAYOMG01 > CAYOMG01. The sequence goes on from CAYOMG010000093.1 coordinate 4,334, forward strand.
TATTGCTATACTGTTATAGTGATAAATATATATCTCTCCTTGCTTTCCTCTTTAAGCTCTCTGTTTTTTTGGC
>CAYOMG010000094.1:0-4373 GCA_964404995.1 uncultured Planctomycetia bacterium
ATCTTGTATCTTGGTGTTTTCGTTTAGTGATAATTTTGGTACTGTAATTATGGAACGTTATTATGGTAGATAGGAGGGGGTGAACTATTATGTCAAAAATAGCAAAGATTAAAGCAAGAGAAATTTTAGATTCACGTGGTAGTCCAACAGTAGAAGTAGATGTAATTTTAGAGAATGGTATTTTAGGTAGAGCACAAGTTCCATCTGGGGCTTCAACTGGAACCAGGGAGGCAATAGAGCTAAGAGATGGAGATAAAAAAAGGTACTTTGGTAAGGGTGTGTTAAAAGCAGTAAATAATGCAAATGAAGTTATTGCACCCAAACTTATCGGGATAGAACCAAATAAACAAGAGGAAATAGATAATCTAATGATATCGCTTGATGGCACAGAGAACAAAGCTAAATTAGGAGCAAATGCTATTTTAGGTATATCCTTAGCAACTGCTAAAGCAGCAGCTTATGACTCTTCTCAGCCTTTATATAAATATCTGGGCGGGGAAGAAGCCAGGCTGATGCCAATTTCCTTTTTCAATATTCTTAACGGTGGTAAACATGCTGATAATAATGTAGATATTCAGGAGTTTATGATTGCACCCCTCGGAGCAAGTTCATTTGCAGAAAGCCTAAGAATGGCTGCTGAAACTTATCATACTCTAAAAGCAGTATTGAAATCCAGAGGATTAAATACTGCCGTTGGTGATGAAGGTGGGTTTGCTCCAAATTTAGCTTCAAATGAAGAAGCCTTAGAGATAATTGTTGTTGCTATTGAGAAAACTGGTTATAAAGCCGGTATAGATATATCTATAGTTCTGGACTCTGCAGCAAGTGAATTTTATAACGGCAGTAAATATCTTCTAAAAGCAGACAATAAAGAATACACTTCGCAAGAGATGCTTGAGTTCTATGATAATTTGATAAATAAATATCCAATAATTAGCATTGAAGATGCTTTAGCTGAGAATGACTGGGGAGGCTGGCAGATTTTAACAAAAAAGTTAGGCGATAAAATTCAATTAACCGGAGATGACATTTTTGTTACCAACCCTAAAATTTTACGAGAGGGGATAGAAAAAGGTATTGCAAATTCAATACTGATAAAATTAAATCAGATAGGAACTTTAACTGAAACCTTAAAGACAATAAAGCTCGCAAAAGCGGTAGGGTATAGTTGTGTTTTTTCACATCGTTCAGGAGAGACTGAGGATTCATTTTTGGCAGATGTAACTGTAGCAACTAATGCTGGACAGCTTAAAACTGGAGCACCAGCAAGGTCAGAGAGGTTGGCTAAATATAACCAACTTCTCAGGATAGAAGAGGAGCTTGGAGAAAAGGCAGTTTTTAAGGGGAGTTTGAAATGAGTAGTTTTCCACAAAATTATTCGGGGATTGGTGAATATAAAGTATTAATTTCTGAAAGGAGCTATTAAAATGAATATAAATATGCTTTATGACAAACCGTTTCTACACTTAGCACCAATAGTGGTAGGTATTTTAGGAATTCTTTTTGCCTGCTGGACTTATCTGGTGGTGAAGAGAAAAAGTGAAGGCTCTGAAAGAATGAAGGAAATTGCTGATGAGATTCATCTTGGGGCTATGGTGTTTTTAAAAAGTGAATATAGAATTATTGGTATTTTCGTGATTTTAGTTTTTATTATTCTGGCCAAATTCTTAGGTCTATGGACAGCTGTTGCTTATATTGCAGGTGCTATTTGTTCTATGTTAGCTGGGTTGCTTGGCATGAAGGCATCCACTCGTTCAGGTGCACGCACCTGTCAAGGAGCAATTGTCGGGAAAATGCCTGAAGCGTTGGATATTGCTTTTCGTGGTGGCTCAGTGATGGGGATAATAGTTGCTGCTTTAGGATTGGTAGGGATAAGTCTAACTTATTTTTTAACTAAAGATCCTCTAATAATAAATGGTTTTGCCATGGGAGCAAGTTCTATCGCACTTTTTGCTCGTATAGGCGGAGGAATTTATACTAAAAGTGCTGATGTCGGGACAGATTTGGTTGGTAAGATAGAAGCGGGAATACCTGAAGACGACCCACGCAACCCGGGTGTTATTGCTGATAATGTTGGAGATAATGTAGGCGATACAGCCGGGATGGGAGCGGACCTCTTTGAATCTTATGTTAGTTCAGTGATTGCTACGATGGCAATAGGTGCAACTTTTGTTGAGCCTTTCAGGTGGATGTTTCTACCTTTGGTTTTAATTACTATTGGATTAATAGCATCTATGATTGGTGTTTTTTCAATGAGGATATTCAAAAGGATAAATCCACAATCAGCTTTGAGGTTCACTACTTATATTAGTGGGATTATTTTTATAGCCGGTGCATATTTCTCGATTTATAAAACTTTTGGCGTGATGGATAATTTTTGGGCTGTTTTAAGTGGGTTATTTGCGGGTGTGTTAATAGGATTAGGAAGCGAATATTTTACCAGTGGTTCTCCTATAAAAGCTATAGCTAAGAGTAGTCAGTTTGGACCGGCAACTAATATAATTACTGGTTTAGCAACAGGTTTTGAAAGTACAATGTTTCCACTTTTAACTCTATGTTTATCCATTTATGTTTCCTATTATTTTGGTGGACTTTATGGGATTGCCATATCCAGCGTTGGGATGCTTTCTATTGTTGGAATAATAATGGCAACTGATTCATATGGTCCTATTGCTGACAATGCTGGTGGTATTGCAGAAATGTCCGGGCAAAAACCGGAGATTAGAAAGATTACAGATGAACTTGATTCTTTAGGTAATACTACAGCGGCTATAGGTAAAGGATTTGCAATTGGTTCTGCGGCTCTTACTGCCTTAGCACTTTTTTCTGCTTATCAACGGACTGCTAAATTAGATGTTATAAGTTTAACAGATTTCAAAACAGTTATAGGGTTACTAATTGGAGCACTTATTCCATTTGTGCTTGCTGCTTTGACGATGAAAGCCGTAGGTAGAGCAGCAGGGAAAATGGTAACGGAAATTAGGCGACAATTCAGAGAAATTATTGGGTTGATGGAGGGTAAGGCAAAGCCAAATACTGCAAGATGTGTTGACATTGTAACAAAAGCTGCACTTCATGAAATGATTTTACCGGGTGCCTTAGCTATAATAACTCCTTTGTTAGTTGGTTTTTTTATGGGTAAAGAAGCGTTAGGTGGGTTTTTAGCTGGGGCAACAGCTTGTGGGGTTTTATTAGGTATAATGATGACTAATGGGGGAGCAGCATGGGATAATGCAAAAAAATGGATTGAGAAAGGTAATTTAGGAGGTAAGGGAACGCCAACGCATGCTGCAGCAGTGGTAGGAGATACAGTAGGTGATCCTTTCAAGGATACTGCGGGTCCCTCAATGAATATTTTAATAAAGCTTATGGCAATAGTGTCTTTGGTGTTTGTGCCTTTATTTGTCAAGTAATATTACACAGACGAGAACAGATGACCACTTACAGATTAGCACAGATGTATTATTCCAATGCGGGTTTTGGGAAAATGTATTAAATATTAACTCCAGAGAATTTTTCTGCAGAGAATTTTTCTTGTAAAAGTTAGAGAAATTGTGATAATATAATCAAACTCATTTTAAATTTACAAAAGGGTGGAGAAGAAATGATAGATAAGTTACCGCATGGGACTTGTAGCGTATACATTACTAATAAAGATTTACGTATAACTATGGCAACCTGGATAGAGGAATTTACTAATTTACATGTTCAAAATTAGAATTTTAATTATGCGAGGGTAATTCAGTTGGTAGAATGCTTGCTTGCCAAGCAAGTCGTCGCGGGTTCGAAGCCCGTCCCTCGCTCCAAAGTTGAAAAGAAAGTACTGTGAGCTAAAAAATAAAACCACAGCATAATATATAGCGTTTATTATTGGAAATATCCAAGATACAAGTTACAATAACCAAACAATGACCAATAACCAATTTTTCAATAATCAAACAAAGTTAAGCAACTTCTAAAAATTTGATTATTGGATATTGGAATTTGTTTGTATCTTGTATCTTGTATCTTGTATCTTGTTTCTTGGTTATTGGTGATTTCGTTTAGTAATAATTTTGGTACTAAATTGTGAAGTATAAAGCAGATTGTGTTAACCCCGTTAGATGCGAAACTATCTAACGGGGTTAATCTGTGGTTTAAAAAGGAGGTAAAAAGCAAAATGAGGTTATTAGATTTTTTAAATTTAGAAACTGTAGAAGCAAACTTAAAATCAGACGACAAAGAAACTCTTTTGAAGGAATTATTAGATTTATTAATTAAAAATGGACAGATAAAGACTGAAGACAGAGAAGAAATAGTGAAAATATTATTGGAAAGAGAATCTTTAGGGAGTACAGGGATAGGTAATGGAATAGGCATACCCCATGGTAAAA
>CAYOMG010000095.1:0-4299 GCA_964404995.1 uncultured Planctomycetia bacterium
AACCGATAACCGATAACCGATAACCGATAACCGATAACCGATAACCGATAACCGAACTAAAGGGTAATAATGTTTTACTATTTACACTATCTTAAAGATATATGGTTTGGATTTAATGTATTTAGATATATAACCTTTCGTGCCAGTATGGCTGCAGTTACTTCTTTCATAATTACGCTATTTCTCGGATATCTTCTAATTGATAAATTTAAAAGACTTAATGTATCCCAAAACATAAGAGATAAAAGAGTTTTTAGTCTTTATAGATTGCATAAATATAAAGAATCAGTACCAACAATGGGTGGAGTTTTGATTTTAATAGGTATTACTTTTTCTGTTTTACTATGGTCAAGATTAGAAAATAAGTATATTTGGCTTTGTCTCTTTGTCTTATTAAGTTTAGGCATAGTTGGTTTTATAGATGACTATATAAAATTTATCAAAAAAAGAAGCACAGGTCTTAAAATGAACTATAAATTAATAGCCCAGTTTATAGTTGGCCTAATAGTAGCCTGGATTTTATATTTAGATCCAAATATGAAATTGCATTTAGAATTGCCATTTTTTAAAGATGTATTAATAAATTTAGGTTATTTTTTATTCCTTTTGCAGTTCTTGTAATAATTTCAACATCCAATGCAGTAAATCTTACTGATGGATTAGATGGATTGGCTATAGGTTGTGTTATATTGGTAAGCTTAACTTATGCTGGATTTTCTTATGTGACTGGTCACATTAAATTTAGCGATTATTTAAATGTATTTTATTTACCAGGAGCAGGGGAAGTAAGTGTATTTTGCGCAAGTCTGATTGGTGCAGGTTTAGGATTTTTATGGTTTAATGGTTATCCTGCATCTATAGTCATGGGCGATACAGGTTCTTTGTCTTTAGGAGGAGCAATTGGCACTGTTGCTCTTTTAACTAAGAAAGAAATATTATTATTGTTAGCTGGAGGAATATTTGTAGCAGAGGCAATCTCTGTAATTTTACAGGTAGGGGTCTTTAAATGGAAAGGCAAAAGGGTTTTCCAAATGGCTCCATTGCATCACCATTTTCAGTTAAAAGGGTGGTCGGAGACAAAAGTTAGCACAAGGTTTTTAATAGTAGCTATAATTCTGTCTTTTTTATCTCTTGCTACATTGAAACTTCGTTAATACAGAGGATATAGGACATGGGACTCCGTAAACTCGCTTCGCTCGTACGGGGCAAGCAGAGGACAGAGGAATGTTAAGGACATTAAGAAGAAGACTTTTTATAATTGTATTATTCTTATTAAGTATAGGTATAGTCATGATATATAGTTCAAGCGCTATATATGCTTATGAAAAATTTGGTGACAGTATGTATTTTTTAAAACGCCATCTTTTGCACATATTTTTAGGTTTTATTTGTATGTTTTTGACAATGAGCATAGAATTGAAGACACTCAAGAAATATATAAAACCTTTATTGCTAATTTCAATATTATTATGTATTGGTGTTTTTATCCCTCCTTTTAGCAGGCAGGTAGCAGGAGCTAATCGATGGATTTCAATATGGAATTTTAGTTTTCAACCTTCAGAAATTTTGAAAATCTGTTTGATTATGTATGTTGCTTATACTTTACATAGGAAAAAAGATAGGCTGAATGACTTTAAATTTACAATTTTACCCATTATTCTTATTTCCGGTATAAGCTTAATTCTTATATTACTTCAGCCTGATTTTGGTACCGCCGTACTCATTGGCATGGTAATAATTATAATGTTTTTTGCAGGAGGTATTAAGGTAAGTTATATATTAAGTTTTATTTTTGTTAGCTTACCTATTTTATATTTTCTTATATTTAGTGTGGATTATCGTAGGTCAAGGATAACAGCTTTTCTTAATCCCTGGCGGTATCCAAGATGTGCAGGATTTCAGTTGGTTCAATCTTTTTTAGCTTTTGGCTCAGGTGGGTTTTCTGGAGTAGGATTAGGCGAAAGTCGTCAGAAACTATTTTACCTCCCGGCTTCTCATACGGATTTTATATTTTCTATTATTGGAGAAGAGTTAGGACTTATCGGAACATGGCTTGTTGTTTTTCTTTTTATATTTTTTATTTTGTATGGTTTAAAAACATGCTTAAGGATAAAATCTTATTTTGGCAGAATATTTTGCATAGGTTTTATGAGTCTTTTTGCCTTAGAAGCAATTGTAAATATTGGAGTTACGACAGGGATGTTTCCTACTAAAGGTTTACCACTTCCATTCATAAGCTATGGCGGGACTAATCTAATTATTAAATTAGCAGGATTAGGATTAATATTTAATATATCAAGGGCCCAGGAAGTTGCTAAAAAAACTCCAAAACACTGGAACAACCCCTGATTTAAAAACGCATATCAGATTGCCGACTGATAGTAAAGGCATATCTTGTTTAAATAGAGAGATATGAATATAGTTCTTGCATGTGGAGGGAGTGGGGGGCATATTTTTCCAGCCATAGCTTTAGCAAGAAAGTTAAGTAAAAAAGTTTCTGGGAGTAATATTATATTAATAGGAACAAATAGGGAAGTTAACATAAAAATTTTTAAAGGATTAATTGAGAATAAATGGATAAACAATCAGGAAAAAATAAAATTAGATTATATACAAGATATAAGATTAGAAAGTTTTTTACCTTTAACAATTTTAATATTTTTGATAAAATTATTTAACAGCTTTATCTGGTCGATTAGATTAATTAAAAAATTCAAGCCTCAGGTTGTAATCGGATTTGGAGGATATGCCAGTTTTCCTTTATTACTTTTGTCAAGTTTTAATAGAAAGATATATACATTAATAGTTGAACAAAACTTAATATTAGGAAAAGCTAATAAAATATTAAGTGTATTTGTAGAAAAAGTTGCCTGTAGTTTTGAAGACACTGCCAATTTGAGATTTAAACAAAAATTTAAATTTACTGGTTTACCTATACGCGGTTGCTTCTTGCTTAAATCAAATTTAAACCAGGCAGAAGCTAAAAAAACCTTAGGTCTTGACAACAACAAATTTACTATACTTGTTATGGGTGGTAGCCAGGGTGCAAGGGATTTAAATATAAATCTAATAAGAGCCTTATCTGAAATGAGGAAAAGTAAGCTTTCGCTTTTACAAATAATTCATATTTCTGGGTGCAGAGATTACAGTTTATTGGAAAATTTCTATAAGAAATTAGGTATTAATTTTTTATTATATGATTTTTTGTTAGAAATTGAACTTGCATATATTGCAGCAGATCTAACAGTGACGAGAGCAGGTGCATCTACTTTAGCAGAATTAAATTATTTGGGCATTCCCTGTATCCTTATACCGCATCCATACAGAAACTTACATCAAGAAGAAAATGCAAGATATATTGAAAAATATAATGCAGCAATTGTATTGCGCCAAGATAAAAATTTACCCACAAGACTTAAAGAGAAACTCCACTTTTTGATTAATAATAAAGATATTCTTTCTGATATATCCAAAAATTTTAAAAATTTGAAAATTGCAGATACTGAGGAAAAACTATGTCGGGAGATTATATATATCACAGATAGGCACAGATGAAAAGATACAGATGATCACAGATAAGGCATTGACTCTGTGCTAATCTGCGAATACTTATCTGTGCTAATTTCGCGCAATCAATGAGCGAAGCGAATTTTTTTAAACAGTATAAAAAAATACACCTTATAGGTATAGGTGGTGCAGGAATGAGCAGCCTCGCCTATTTTTTACATCAGTCAGGATATGAAGTTACTGGTTCAGATGTGGCGGAGAGTAATGTTATTAAACAGCTAATAGATTCGGAAATAAATGTATGTATAGGTCATAATCGACTCAATCTCCCCAAGCCTCCTTATATCTTAGTGTATTCTTCTTGTATAAAAAATAGCAATCCAGAAATAAAATATACTAAAAAACTTAATATGCCTGTGTTGCATAGAATGCAGGTAGTAGCTCAACTTACGAAGAAAAAAATAAATATTGCTGTCTCTGGTTCTCATGGTAAAACTACTACTGCTGCTCTGATTGCCTATCTTCTGGAAAAGGAAGGATTAATGCCGGGCTATCTCATAGGCGGAAGCGCCTATGATTTTGAAACTTCTGGAAGGGCGACCAATGGCAAATTTGTGGTGGTAGAGGCTGATGAAAGTGATAGTTCATTTTTATACTTAAAACCAAATTATACTTGTCTAACCAATATTGACGATGACCATTTAGACTACCATAAAAATATCAAAAATATTATCCAGGTTTTTAAAAAATTTCTATCTAGTTTTATTTTAATATGTATATAATATATCATTC
>CAYOMG010000096.1:0-3677 GCA_964404995.1 uncultured Planctomycetia bacterium
AAGAACTATAAAGAGAGAAGTTGAAATTCAAGGAGTTGGCCTTCATACTGGCAAAGAAGTAAATTTGAAATTCAAGCCTTTGCTACCAAATACAGGTATAAATTTTATTCGTGTCGATTTGCCAAATAGTCCAATTATTAAAGCAGACATTTCAAATATAATAGAATCTTCACGCACACCAAGAAGAACATCTATTAGTAATAATGGGGTAGAGATTCATACTATTGAGCATCTTATGGCGGCTTTGGCAGGACTTGGAATAGACAATTTATTAATAGAGATAGATACAGGTGAAGTTCCAGGTCTTGATGGAAGTGCCTCAAGGTTTGTAGAAACTTTAGAAAAAGCAGGGATAGAAGAACAGCCAGAAAATAAAAAATCCTACTATATAAGAGAACCAATCTGGTGTGAGGAAGATGAATCAAATTTAATAATTTTGCCCTCAAATAAACTTAAAGTATCCTATACATTAGATTATAATTATCCATTTTTAAACCCCCAGCATTTAAATTATACTTTAAATGGAATAAATTTTGAAAAAGAAATTGCTTCCAGTAGAACTTTTTGTTTTCAGGATGAAGTAGATGAATTAAAAAGTAAAGGGTTAGGTAAAGGGGCGGATTATTTAAATACTGTGGTAATAGGGAAAGATGGCATTATAAATAATAAGTTAAGATTTAAAGATGAATTTGTAAGACATAAAATATTAGATATTATTGGAGATCTTTATTTATTAGGATGTAATTTGAAAGCTCAGGTAGTGGCCATAAAAAGTGGACACTCACTTAATATAAAACTTCTCGAAAAAATTAACTACCAGAGAAGAAGAATCTTAGAAAGCGGTGTGAAAGCGGAGGGATATGTATCTGTCCAGCCTCAAATGGATATTGGAACAATTCAGAATATACTTCCACACAGGTACCCGTTTTTAATGGTAGATAAAATACTTGAATTGGAAGAAGATAAATATGCAATTGGGATAAAAAATGTCACTATAAACGATCAATTCTTTGCTGGCCATTTTCCTGATCGTCCTGTTATGCCAGGGGTTATGATTATAGAAACTATGGCCCAGGTAGCAGGAGTGCTTATGTTAAGTAAGCCGGAAAACAGAAGAAAGATTGCCTATTTTATGAGTATGGATAAAGTGAAATTTAGAAAATCCGTGGTGCCCGGTGATCAGTTGCGCATAGAAGTAAATGTGGTTAAATTGAAGTCGAAGACTGGACAGGTGCACACTAAGGCGAAGGTAGCGGATAAACTGGTAGCAGAAGCTGATTTAATGTTTGCTCTGGTAGAAGGTTAGTGCTTAAAATCACAAATTCCAAATCCCAAACAAATCCCAATATCAAATAACCAAAAATCAAAACAAACCGTACGAGTTAAAATTGAGAATATTAGAATTTGCTAAAGAAATAATGTAGTGATAGGTGTTAATTTCGGTATTGTGATTTTGTAATTGTATATTGTTTGTAGTTTGTGGTTTGTATATTGTAATTTAAAAGAGTTCCCTACTTTAATAAATTTAGATTATGAAAATACATCCTACAGCACAAGTTTCTCCAAATTCCAACTTGGCCGACGATGTTGAAGTCGGCCCTTATTCTATTATAGAGGAAAATGTCAATATAGATTCCAAAACTCAAATAGGTACATTTTGTGTAATAAAAGGTTTTACTTCTATTGGGAAAAGATGCAAGATTTTTACAGGAGCAGTAATTGGGAGTATTCCACAAGATTTAAAATACAAGGAGGAGAAAACATCTATAATAATAGGCGATGAGAATATAATAAGAGAATATGTTACTATAAATCTTGGAACGGGTAAAGATGGTAAGACAAAAATAGGAAATAAAAATTTGATTATGGCTTATGCTCATATTGCACATGACTGCGATATTCATAATGATGTAATTATTGCTAATGCAGGAACTCTTGCTGGTCATGTGCTAATTGAAGATATGGCTATAATAGGTGGGTTAGTTGCTATACATCAGTTTGCGCGTGTGGGGAGACTTTCTATAATAGGCGGTTGTTCAAAAGTAGTTCAAGATATTCCGCCATTTTCTATCTGCGATGGTCACCCCACCAAGGTTTATGGAATAAATTCCATAGGGTTGAGGCGTGCAGGTTTTTTTGAAGCTTCCAGAAATAATTTAAAGGGTGCTTTTAGATTACTATTTAATTCTGAATTATCTATCTCTTCAGCTATAAGTGAGATAAAAAATCGATTCCCCACGGATCCAGATATATCCTATCTTATTAATTTTATTAAGTCTTCTAAAAGAGGTATATGTAGATAACAGATAACAGATAACAGATAACAGATAAAGTCTATGGTACAAAATATACCTAAATTAGATGTAATATCAGTTAAAGAGAAACTTGAAAAATTTATAAAAACACAAGTTAAAAAAAGTCAACTCGAGGGCTGTGTTTTAGGTTTATCTGGAGGTTTAGATTCAGCAATAGTTGCTTTTTTATGCAAAGAAGCTATAGGCGCTGATAAAACTTTAGGCTTAATACTTCCTTACAGAAAGATAAAACAGAATATTGAAGATGTTAAAGATGCTAAACAGATAGCAAAATATTTAAAAATAAATTATATGATTATAGATATATCTCCAATGATAGATATATATTTTAAAAATTTTCAGGGAGCAGATAGATTAAGACGTGGAAATAAGATGGCACGAGAGAGAATGGCTATACTATATGATATATCCAAGAAATACAATATGCTAGTAGTGGGCGCTGGAAATAAATCCGAACGACTTCTTGGATACTTTACTATTTACGGAGATAATGCATGTGCAATTGCACCACTTGGAAATATATATAAAACTCAAATTAGGAAATTGGCTGAAGGATTAAGGATTCCAGAGGTTGTAATAAATAAATCTCCATCAGCTGGTTTATGGGAAGGTCAAACTGATGAACAAGAGATGGGGTTTGAATATAAACAAGTAGATAGATTGTTATATTTTATGGTAGATAAGAATTATCCAGAAGAAATGTTATTGAAAATGAAATTCCCCAAAAAATTTATAAATAAGATAAAGAATATTATGCAATCTACTGAATATAAAAGAAGATTCCCTGTTATGCCAAAAATTTTATAACTCAATACAACAGAATAGCTTAGAAGATTTAGAATAAATTGGCTTGACATAAATATTTTCATAGAATAGAATATCATAGGGCTTTACACTTGCCTGCCGGCAGGCAGGAAAATCGTTTCGCTCTTGATTACACAGATTAAGGCGAGATTACACAAATTAAACTTCGACGGTAGTATCTGTGTAATCAATAGCCCTGAACGAATTTCGTGAAGGGCTGTAGAATATTGAATAATGAGGTGGATAAAACTGCTATAAGGAAAGAAGTTTTTGAAAGACTAAAGGTTTTAAATTCTAAAGAGAGAAAAGAAAAGAGTGATATAATAAAAGAAAAACTTTTTTCTTTATCTGAGTACAAAAAAGCAGAAGTAGTTTTGTTTTATGTATCTATGAGTTTGGAGGTTAATACTTGGGATATGATAAGAGAATCTATTAAAATAGGCAAGAGGGTATGTCTTCCAGTTATTGTTTCTTCTGATAAGATGTTGGCATCTGAAATCAAAGATTTAAATAAAGAATTAAAGAAAAATCGATTAGGCACATATCAGCCTAAGTTGG
>CAYOMG010000096.1:3710-4263 GCA_964404995.1 uncultured Planctomycetia bacterium
TCTTTATGAAGGGAGTATAAATCTTGCCATAGTACCTGGGGTAGCGTTTGATAAGTCAAATTACAGAATAGGTCATGGAAAAGGTTTCTACGACCGTTTTCTGAAGAAATTGAGCCCCGGTGTTACGACTATTGGATTAGCATTTAAATGTCAATTTTTTGAGTCTCTTCCAAAAAATCTACATGATATCCCAGTCTCCAAACTTATAGTAGCTTAGTACTTCGATTCGTAAATACAGTGACGTGTTTTGATAGCTCATATCGGAGATTTTGCTTACTCAGCACTAAGTCCTGAGTGAATAAGTTCATAACCGAACTTATGAATCGAAGAACTTAGGTTCGTTTGTCCAAGTCCCATTTGAATATCGGTACTGCAACCTAAAAAATGAAACCACAGCATAATATATAGCGTTTATTATTAGAAATATCCAAGATACAAGTTACAATAACCAAACAATGACCCCTGCCTTGCGGCAGGAATAACCATCCGCCATTGAACCGTCGGCGGATGCCCGCAAGCGTATTAGTGGTGAGCAATTTTTCAATAACCAAAC
>CAYOMG010000097.1:0-4232 GCA_964404995.1 uncultured Planctomycetia bacterium
AGTAACTATATCTTTACCTTCCAGGGATGATGCAATAGAAGTTAGAGATGGAGAAGGTAGAAAAGTATTCATGGAGGCTGAAGAAGAGATTAGAGAAGACCCTTATTCTAAATATTATCTTATTTTAAGTGAACTAATTTCTGATTATATAAGGAGAAATTATCCTAAAGTGGGTGAGGGGGGGGAGGCTCAGGTAATGTTTACTCTATCTTCCGATGGCAAATTAGTTGGAAGACCACAAGTATTAAATCAGAGTTCTGAAGAATTGGGAGAATTTAGTATTCAGGCTATTAAGAGTATTGCTCCATTTCCTTCATTCCCAAAAGAACTAAAAAATAAACATGATACATTTAAGTTGCTTGTCACCTTTCCTTCTTACTTACGAACCAAAGAACAGATGAATTTAGGGAAAGAAGCAGGTTTAAATTTCTTTGAAAAAAAGAGTAAAGATATTGCTCCAGTTAAACTTACTCCTGAGGAAATTTATCAAAAATACAAAACAGAAATAAGCAGGAAAATATCAGAATATGTTGCGAGAGTTGAACGAGAATCTTTCTTAAGAGGTAAAATAAGGTTAAATTTTGCATTATTTTCAACCGGAAAGTTAGTTGCTGAGCCAGTTACTATAGGCATGGGAAATCCTGCACTGATTAAACTTGCAATAGAATCTGTTAAGAAAGCCTCGCCATTTCCTCCCTTCCCAGAAGAATTAGACAGAGATAAAGAGAACTTTAACATCTTAATCTCTTTTGAATAGCCTCTTTTGACCAATATAATATATCCAAAAATATCGTAACTTCCTCACATAAAAAAACTTGACAAAACTTGCATCTTTATGTTATACTTTATATAAGAGTAGAATAAATCATTTTCCTTAATTACTTATTGATTTATTGACTCTAAAAAATGGCGAAGCTATGGAAAAAACAAAAAATAGAAGAATAGTATTATCAATATTAGTTGCGGCAATTTTTGTAACTTTATTTAGCCTAAGTTATGTAAATGCAGCAGAGTTAGTTTTTAATAATTTTGATGATAGAAGAGTAGGTAGTAATTTAGGTGGTGATGCAGGTCCAATGTCTCATGATGGTAGACATGACCCCTCCGTATGGTTCTTAGACTCAGAAAACGCAGTTAGTGAATATGCCCTGAACCTTTTTTATTCTCAGCAGGATTTAAGTTTCTTAAAAGGAGATGGATTTGGTGGCTATTGGATGTTCACTGATGGAGATGGAAGTTATGATGTAAGTTCATATAAAAACTTAGAATTCTGGATAAGAGCTGGACGAGTATGGGAAAGAGGAGAACAGCACGGGACAGTAACAGGATTAAAAGTAAAAATTGAACTTGCTGATAAGTTTTTTGACTGGCGGGATCCAGATTCTTATGCTCATCTTGGAAGTATAATTGTAACTACTACTAATACCTGGCAAAAAGTTGTAGTTCCTCTCACTTCATTTCCTGGCGTAGATATGAGATACCTTAAACAGATAAATGTAGTTATTGATGATCCTCCCCCTGATGTCCCTTCAGGAGCTACTACACTTTATACTATGTATAGCGTTGATGAGATAAAGTTTACTGGTGAGGCGCCGCCGCCACCGCCACAGCCACCGCTACCTTTACCTGGCCAGATAGTTTTTGATGATTTTAATGATGGAATTTTAGGTTCTAATCTTGGTGGTACAGCTGGAGCTATGTCTGATGATGGAAGGTATGATCCTGAGTTAGAATTTGACCAATACAATCAAAAAGAAGGGAAGTTTGCTTTAAAGATAAGTTACAACTTTCCCTCGGGCAAGTGGTGTGGTTACTGGAGCTTTACTAATGGTGAGGAAGCGAGTTCTTATGATGTATCAGACCGAACTGATATAAGGTTATGGGTAAAAGGTGCAGTAGGCGGTGAGACTTTCAAGGTAGAATTAAAGGATAAATATGACAATCAATGGGGAGTAAAAGTCAGTGCAAGTTCAAGCTACAAAGAGATAGTAATACCACTTGCTAATTTTATTGGTGTGGATATGTCTAAACTCAAATTAGTAAGTATAGTTTTTGATAGTGCACCTCGAAGTGGGGCAATATATATTGATTACATAAGATTTACTAAAGAGACTCCATTTCCACCTCCTATTGATGGGTTAATTTTAGATGATTTTAATGATGGAGTAATGGGTAACAATTTAGGTGGTGCGAGTGGTGTAATGATACCTGATGGAAGTACTGGAGATATAGATATAGACTTTACTACAGATAAATATGAAGGCACTTTAGGGTTATTAATGGATTATAATATAGGCACAATAGGTGGTAGCCCTGGCTGGGTAGGTTACTGGACATTTATGGGACCTGATGCAAATCCGGATACTGAAGAATATGAAGCTGGTGATTGGGATGATGATGGCAAATTAGGTTATGATGTAACTGAATATAAAGATATAAGGTTATGGGTTAAAGGGGCAGAGGTAGGGCAGAAATTCAAGGTAGAGTTAGCGGATGTAAATGATGGCAAGCATGCACCACACATACAGGTTGTGCCTGGATTTAGTAATGGGGTTAGTACTGCATATCAAGAAGTAGTAATACCGTTATATGTATTCACAGGAGTAGATTTAACCCGACTTAAGCAAGTAAATATAATCTTTGATGACCCGGATAGTCCAAGTGGAATAATTTATATAGATTTAATAAGGTTCACTGAAACTCCACATCCATATACACTACCTACTGGATTAATAGTAGATACTTTTAATGATGGCACTCCTCCTAATGAATTAGGTGGAGGGATGGGAACAATGGATCCTTATCCGGATGATCCAGCAGAGAACATTTCAGAAAGCTATAGTCAGGATGCTTATGAAGGTTTGGCTGCATTAAGACTTAATTATAATAGAGGAGAAGCTTCCTGGGTAGGTTATTGGATGTTTTTAGTCCCAGACCAAAATCCTGCTACTCCAGAGTATGAAGTCGGACAGGGTTTAGATGTGTCAGGATATGCTAATTTAAGATTCTGGGTAAAAGGTGAAAATGGCGGTGAGAATTTTAGAGTAGAGTTGAAAGATAAAGATGGTAATTATAGTAAAATTAGTGTAAGTAGTACTACACAATATACAGAGATAGTTTTAAATTTAGCTGATTTTGGTGGAGTAGACCTTAAGCATTTGGCTATGATAAATTTTGTCTTTGACCAATCTCCAAACCAGGGAACCGTCTATATTGACTTAGTAAGATTTACTGGGGTTGCACAACCTCCGCCTCCACCAAATCAACCGCCGACAGCTTTTATAGACTCTATCATTCCCAATCCTGCAACTGAGGGTGATACAGTTACATTTACCGGACGTGGAGAAGATGCAGATGGCAATATAGCAGCATATAGTTGGATATCAAGCATAGATGACAATTTAAGCAATCAGGCAAGTTTTAGCAAGGCAGATTTGTCTGTAGGAACTCATACAATAACATTCAAGGTGCAAGATAATAATGATGCTTGGTCTGACCCTGTCGTGCAAGAGTTAGTCATTAAGCCAGTAACAATAGGATATACTATAGTTAGTGTTCAGCCTTCTATACAATTAGTATACTGGAATGATGTATTTATTGTAGATGTAAGAGTAGAGCCAGGAACTTCGATAGCTGGAGTTCAATTTGACTTAAGTTTTGATGCCAATTTAATACAGGCAAATTCTGTTGCTGAAGGCAATCTATTAAATCAGGATGGTGCCAATACAATTTTTATCCCTGGGAATATATATAATAATGTTGGGACTATCGCCGGGGTCTCCGGAGCAATTATTACTCCCGGTAAGACAGTTTCCAACCCGGGTATATTTGCCCGTATAGAATTTAAGGCAAGGCAAGGTGTAAGGGGTACCAGCCGACTTAATTTATCTGATGTTATAGTCGGAGATATAAATGCAAATCTCGTACCAATAGTAGTAAATAATGGAAATGTTATTGTACAAGCATACTCTGATTGGGATGTGAATATGGATGGC
This sequence comes from uncultured Planctomycetia bacterium, assembly GCA_964404995.1. Classification (GTDB taxonomy): domain Bacteria; phylum Omnitrophota; class Gorgyraeia; order M55B152; family CAYOMG01; genus CAYOMG01. The sequence continues at coordinate 3,996 of CAYOMG010000097.1, forward strand.
AAAGTGAATGTATTAGATATGATTCTCGTAGGTCAAAGGTGGGGCCAAACAGGCACACCTCACTGGATAAGAGAAGATGTAAATAGAGATGGAGCAATTAATGTATTAGATATGATTTTAATTGGGCAGAATTGGACGGGGTAATATTTTTATTCTGATGAGTACCGTATCAGATGACAGAAAACAGAAAACAGAGAACAGAGAACAGAGAACAGAAGATAGAAGACAGAAATGGGA
>CAYOMG010000098.1:0-3913 GCA_964404995.1 uncultured Planctomycetia bacterium
CTACTTTATCAAAATGTCTGTTAAGTAAATATGAAAATTCCTTAAGGTAAAACTCTCTAATGTGATATTTACTAGCGGGATTTCCGAGACCAGGCGACATTTCTTCTTTATTGGGCGTGGAACAGATAAATAAACCATCATCATTCAATACCCTGCGAACCTCTCTTAAATACTGTTCACAATCTCTGATATGTTCGATTAGTTGAAAAGAACATACTACATCAAAGATATTCTTATCAAACACCAGATGGTTTACATCCATTGCCCTAAATGTTAGATTCTGGCTCTTATATTTCTCGCCAGCAAACTTAATCACATCACTGTGGTAATCTATGCCTACTACCTTCTTAGCTAATCTTGCTAAATAATGAGTCCCGTATCCCTCTCCACTTCCGGCGTCTAATACAACCTTATCTCCAATAAATTGCTCTGCAAACTTATATGCCAGAAAATGCCGAGCCACCATGAAAGGCGTCTCTTTATCCGGCAATATCCTCTCACCTGTATTCTCTATTTCAGTCATTTCTCCCTTCCCACTTCATAGAAAACTTCTAAGGTCTTTTTAGCTGTCTCTTTCCATGAGAAAAACTTTGTTTTCTCTAATCCTTTGTTTTTCAACTGATTTCTTAAATTTATATTATTTATTATCTTTAAAACTGCTTCTACTATACTATCAGGATTATATGGATTAATTAGCATTGCAGCATCACCGGCCACTTCAGCACAGGATGATGTATTGGAGGTAATTACAGGAACCCCGCACTTAAATGCCTCTACAATTGGAAAACCAAAGCCTTCATAAAATGAAGGATAGATAAATATATCTGCCAAATTATAGAAGATATTCTTCAAGTCTTCATCGAGGTAACCTGTAAAAATAACCTCATTTTTCAATCCATAAGTCTCTACCAACTCAAAAACCCCTGAATACATCCATCCCTTCATCCCTACGATTACAAGTTGATACGGCAATTTATGTTCCGTCTTAAGAATATGGTAGGCCTTTATTAACCCTTCAATGTTCTTGCGAGGTTCTATGGTTCCTACGAAGAGTAAATATTTACCAGAGACATTATATCTGTCTTTTAATCTACTGTATAAATTGTCCGATTTTTCAATTCGATTTATCTGCTCACTTACCCCGGGATATATCAACCTTATCTTTTCCTCTGGAACTGAATACCACTTCAGGATGTCACTCCTGGTGACCCTTGAACAGACAATTATTTTATCAACCTCATTCAGAATCCTGCGTAAATTTTTATCAATCTCCTCTCTCGTATCCTTACTATGTCCATCAGGATAGGTCTTATGAATGACATCGTAAACAGCCACTATAAACTTCCCACTTTTCAATCCGGGTAAATCATGACTTGAAGTATAAAAAACGTCTACTTTGCCCAGGACACAATCAAGAGAAAAATTAAAACGATTTACCCTGTGGCAGAAGTTTTTCCCGGGTAAAGGAGGTAGACGCTTGTTTCGGCTGAAAGGTTTAATGCGTGAGTATAATACATATTTATTTTGCGGGTCAATTCTTGCAAGATGATTTATTAGATTGAGCGTAGAATAACCGATGCCTGTTTTTTGTTTTAAGGTAGACCTAATATCAATACCAATTCGCATTTACATGTATCCCTATTTACTTTACTCTTTTAATGTACTCGGCGTCGTCTCCGACCTCTATTCAGAAATCTCTGTGGTTTTTTGTTACCTGAAGGCTTTTATATAACAGCGTACTTCATTATGAGTGCCAATAATGGCAAAAGAAACAAGTTCCTTTGATTCTACCCAAACAATACGAATTTTATCCGAAACCCGCGCCTCAAAGACCTTATCTTTACCATCATCATAGAGTCTTTTAACCCTCAAACCATAAGAGGCAACCTGTGTCGTGTAATAACGGCGAACCTGTCTGTCGGCATCAATGATTAACTCCTTTTCCTGTGCCGAAAAATGTTTAAAGCGCTTGAGGTAGGCTTTCTTGTAACGAAAGAGCATCTCTTAACCCTTCTTTGCTTGCTTTTTAAGAAAGTTCTCTGCCTCTTTAGCAGCGAGTGTAACATCGCCCTTTTCTTCTTTCAGGATTTTCTTTTTAAACCTTTCGTAGATCTCAGGGGAAATGCGCTCCTCTACATCTACAGGCCTAATATAGATTATCCCTTCGACATATTCTATCTCTAAATAATCGCTTCCCGGCTTCAAGCCCAATCTTTTCACAATCGCCTTAGGAATAGTCAGCTGATTACCACGGGTCAATTTTGCTAACATAAGCTCTACCTCCTTTTTAACAACAAGTATAACATATAAAAGTAATTCTGTCAAATACTTTTTTACTTAAATACTTTTACATACCATCCTCGAATAATGAGATTATTCAAGGTGACTGCGAGACATCTGAAATGTTTTCGAGGTGGAACAATCTTCAAAACCGACCCCAAAAAACTAAGCCGCTGTCTATTTATTATTCCTCTATAGTTTAGATTTAGGACCGCCTACTTACTTAATTACTTCTAATTCAAACCAGATATTCTCGGCAGGAAAGATATAAGTCCAAAACTTTTCATAATCTTGCTTAAACTTATTGGCCAAAAACTTTATACCAAAAAGACGAAAGGTTTTATAAAAAGTTATCTCTTTTTTTATCAGCTTATGAGGTATTAAACCAACTAACCTGTCAAGTAAAACAAAAGAAAAGTACCTTTTATGTGTGAGATCCGAATAGGCAATATGAGATGAAAAGTGCGGAACCTCAATAATTATACGTCCCCCTTTCTTAGCCACCCTATGTATTTCTCTTATAGCGCACTCAGGATTATTTAAATGTTCCAATAAATGCTTACAATAAATTATGTCGAAAAAATCAGATTTAAGAGGGAATCTCTTTTCTAAGTCGCATATTATATCAGCATCAGAATCTTCACTTCTATCCAATCCTATAGCATTTCTTATTTTATTCATAGAACAGCCAACATCTAATATTCTCATTTGTTCCTTTTTTTCTGACGACCAGCGCCCTGACCAAACAGAAACAAAATGCTCCTGCGCTGTTAGTAAAGATATCCCAAAGAAGAAAAAGGGTCACACCTATTTTTGACTTAAGAAAATAAATAGGTGTGACCCTTTTTCTATATCTTTACTACATTTACTGCTTGTGGACCTTTGGGGCCTTCTTCGATTTCAAATTCAACTTCTTGTCCTTCACCTAAAGACTTGAAACCTTCGCCCTGAATCACACTGTGATGAACAAAACAATCTTTGCTTCCATCATCTGGCGTTATGAACCCATAACCTTTTTGATCGTTGAACCACTTAACTTTTCCTTTTGCCATTATTCACTACCTCCTTCCAACAAAATTTTAGTAAATAATGGTAGAAATAACAAAACCGCAAGGCGAATTTTCTTTTACCTCACGGCACAAGACTTCTACTCCTTACTTACTACTGAGCTTAGTATACTTCAGTATTTTCTGTTTGTCAACAAAAAATTACAAAAAATTTTAAAATAACTTTCAAGCAAAATCTGCTCGTGATTAAAAAGTAAAAAACTCACACTATTGCGCCTCCCTTCCGAACTCCTATCATCTGTTATTGCCCATTCGGCTATTTACTTTTAACGGCCTTCGTTCTTGCGATTTGAAAAACACTCCCTGCAGTATGCTGGACGGTCTCCTCTGGGTTTGAAAGGGACTTCGCATTCTTTCTTACAGTCTGCGCAAATTACTTGAGTAAAGTTTCTTTCTCTGGAACTATTGCCTTGTTTTTCTTTGCCATAACGGTGAGAACGGTCGAATCGCTGGAAAGATTTAGAAAAATGTTTCCCCTCAAAAGGTCTATTTGAGGACTGGCTGATTAAGATATCTATCTTCTTCTCCAAAAAAACCAACTGCTGTTGCATTTTATTAATTAGAAC
>CAYOMG010000098.1:3971-4227 GCA_964404995.1 uncultured Planctomycetia bacterium
TTTTTTCATATCGCTCCTTTTTCGTTTAATTCACATTATCTATTCCCAAAATAGCAAAGTAAAATAGAAAAAATAAAAAGAAAGAAAAATGGTATCAACATCTGTCTCCTTAATTTTTCATTATACCATACAATGCTTATTCATCACCTGAATTATAATACATCTTCCCGAATTCACTTCACACATACCAAGCAGGAATAAATCTCACCTTCGTTCCTCACCTTTTTTAAAATTTTACTTGATGGTATAGGAAATT
>CAYOMG010000099.1:0-2014 GCA_964404995.1 uncultured Planctomycetia bacterium
GCTATTGAAGAAATATATGCAGAGAAGCAAAAGTTAAAAGTAATGGTTTCTATTTTTGGAAGAGCTACACCAATTGAATTAGAATACTGGCAAGTAGAAAAAATTTAAATGAAGCCCCCCAGCCACTGAATCAATGGCGGGCAGGGTGGAGTAATTCGCACACATAACTTAGCTTCGCTGGTGCTCACTAAGTTATGTGCTCATTGAAGATGGCAAAAAAGAAGAAAAAAGTTGTAGCAAAGATAAAATTGTATTGTCCAGCAGGCCAGGCAACTCCTGCTCCTCCAGTAGGGCCTGCGTTAGGACAACATGGTTTGAAAATTATGGATTTCTGCAAACAATTTAATGACAAAACTAAAAATAAAGAGGGTATAATTTTACCTGTAATTATTGATGCATATGAAGATAAAAGCTTTTCATTCATTATAAAAAGCCCTCCGTGTTCAGTTTTATTAAAAAAAGCATCTGGAATCGCAAAAGCTTCTGGTAAACCAAATAGAGAAAAAATAGGTAAAGTGTCTTATGAACAGATAGTAGAAATTGCTAAACAAAAGTTGCAAGATCTAAATACTACAAACTTGGAAGCCGCCATAAGAACAATAGAAGGAACTGTAAGAAGTATGGGAATTGAAGTTACTGAGGATAAAAAGAGCTCTGAAAAAGTCCAAAAATCTACAAAACTCTCTAATTAAAAATGGGAAGACAAAGTAAAAGATACAAATTATGCTCCGGAAAAATCAGTGAAGGTAAGTTTTATACTGTTGAAGAAGCAGTTGATATATTAAAAAGTTTACCTGAGGTTAAGTTTGACCAAACTGTAGAGATTTCTATTAAATTAGGTGTAGATCCTAAAAAATCAGATCAAGCAGTTAGGGGAAATGTGATTTTGCCTAACGGAGTAGGCAAAAAGATTAAAATATTGGTTTTTTGTGGATCTGAGCAAATAGAGAAGGCTAAGTTAGCTGGAGCGGATTTTGTTGGTGGTGACGAATTGATAGATAAAATTAATAAAGGATGGTTAGATTTTGATGTGGCAATTTCAACTCCTAACATTATGTCTAAGATAACAAGGCTTGGCAAAATATTAGGCCCAAGAAAACTTATGCCTAATCTCAAAGCCGGTACAATTTCAGATGATATTGAGAAAGCAATAAAAGAGGTAAAAAAAGGAAAAGTTGAGTTTAAAATGGATAAAACAGGCAATATTCATGTTGCCGTAGGTAAGGAGAACTTTGAAAAGGGAAAGTTATTAGAAAATATTCAAACTATAATTCTTGCCGTTAATCAGAATAGACCTTCTTCTTTAAAGGGAAAATTTATTAAAAATATTACTCTCTCAACAACTATGAGTCCAGGTATAAAGGTGACCGCATAACATTACCATAAACAATGAAAAAAGAAAAACTTGGGAAAAAATTCAGAGGTTTAATGGTAAAAGAATTGGAAGGCAAATTTAAAACTATTCCTAATCTGTTTGTTACAAATTTTGGCAATATGAGGGTAAATGATTTCCAAATTATAAGAAACAAGTTAAAAAAAATATCTGTGGATTATATAGTTGTAAAAAATACCTTCTGTAGATTAGCCTTAAGAGAAAGTCGTTTTGAAAAATTAATAAAGTTTGTAAAAGGGTCTTGTGCTATAGTTTACGGCATGGGAGATCCTGTTATGATTACCAAAACCTTGGTAGGATTTTCTAACGATTATTCTGGATTTAATATTTTAGTTGCTAATATTGAAGGAGAAACTGTTTGCCAGAACGAGATAGAGCAAATAGCTAAGCTGCCTTCTCAAGAAATACTTTTAGCTAAATTAGTGTTTGTACTTAATTATCCTATATCTGGCTTTGTAAGTTTGACTTCAAGGCTAATAACAAATTTTGTATCTGTTATTAGACATATATGTGACAGTTACGAAAATCGTGACAGTTACACAAAAGGAGGGTGAAATATAATGACTGAAGAAACAAAAGAAGAAACAAAAGAAGAAACAAAAGAAGAAACAAAAGAAGAAA
>CAYOMG010000099.1:2114-4220 GCA_964404995.1 uncultured Planctomycetia bacterium
AACAAAAGAAGAAACAAAAGAAGAAACAAAAGAAGAAACAAAAGAAGAAACAAAATCACAACCATCTAAAAAATTAGAGAAAAAAGAAGAAACACACTCATTAAAGGAAGAAAAATTGGAAAAAAAGGAAACTAAAATAACCCATATTACTCAAAGATCAGAAGATATAATAAAAACCGTAGAGTCTATGAGCGTATTAGAATTATCCAATCTAGTGAAGGCTTTAGAAGAGAAGTTTGGTGTTTCAGCGCAAGCTCCTGTTGTGGCTACAACTACAACCCAGGCTGTTTCTGAAACAGTGAAACCTGAAGAGGAGGAGAAAAACACTTTTGATATTGTCTTGAAGGAAATCGGTCCAAAAAAGATTCAGGTGATAAAAGAAATTAGAGCAATCACTACGCTTGGACTAAAAGAAGCTAAGGATTTAGTAGAGCAGGCACCTAAGACTGTAAAGCAGGAAGTTAGCAAGCAAGAAGCGGAAGAAATTAAAAAGAAACTGGAAGGAGTAGGAGCGAAAATAGAATTGAAGTAAATCCAGAAGGCAGAAGTCAGAAGTCAGAAAAATCTGTTTTTTGTTCTCTATACTCTGATGAAGTGATAGGAGGAAATTATCAGCATGATAAAAAGGAAAGATTTTTCAAAATTTAAAGAAGTATTTAAAATGCCAAATCTAACAGAAGTTCAACTCAGTTCATATAGCCATTTTTTGCAGATTACCGCCCCAAAGACTAAAAGAAAAAACCAAGGACTTCAAGCGATATTTAATCAAATTTTTCCAATAGAAAGTTTTGATAAAAAATTTAGATTAGAATTTGTTAATTATATAGTAGGAAAACCAAAATATTCTATTAGTGAGTGTAAGCGGAGAGGTTTAGTTTACTCTGGGTCTTTAAGAGCATTGATCCGTTTAAGAACAGAAAAAGAGACAAAAGAGCAGGATGTGTACCTGGGAGAAATTCCATTAATGACAGAAACTGGCACATTTATAATAAACGGTGACGAGAGGGTGGTCGTAAGTCAACTTCATCGTTCCCCGGGAGTTTCATTTGAAATGGCTATTCATCCTAACGGGGAAAAATTGTATTCTGCTAGGTTAGTTCCTGATAGAGGGAGTTGGATTGAGTTTGACTTTGACCTTGCGGGTACGATGTATGTTCACATAGATAGAAAACGTAAGTTCGTAGTTACACTTTTTTTGCGAGCGTTAGGTTACTCAGAAGATAGAGATATTTTAAAGTTTTTTTGTGAAATAGAGAATGTGAGAATTGACGATAGTGTAAAACTGGAGGATTTGGAATCAAGGGTTACCGCAGTGGATATAAAAGATGAGAGAGGGAATATATTGGTTGAAAGATTCAAAAAATTGTCAAAAGATATAATAAAAAATAAGCTTAAACCAGTCCGAGTAAATCAAATTAAATTATTAAAAAATAACATTCCGGAAATAGTAAATTCAATAAGAAAAGATCATGCACATAATCAAGAAGAGGCCCTTATTGACATTTACAGAAAATTACGACCCGGAGATCCGCCAGATTTAGAAAGCGCAAAAGAATTGTTCAATAGGATGTTCTTTGATCCGAGACGCTACGACTTGAGTAGAGTAGGTAGATTTATACTTAATCGAAAATTAAAAATGAAAGAAAGTCTGGATAAAACTACTCTAACAAAAGATACAGTAATGGAAATCATAAGCTATCTTCTAAAATTAAAAAGAGGAGAAGGCGAAATAGATGATATAGATCATTTAGGAAATCGCAGGATTAGAACCGTAGGTGAACTTTTGGGCAATCAGTTTCAGGTGGGGTTGACTAGAGTTGAAAGGTCCGCAAAAGAGAGAATGAATATATACGACCCAGAGAGCATGATGCCGCATAATTTGATTAATTCTAAATTAGTTTCTTCTATAATTAGAGATTTTTTTGCTCGAAGTCAACTTTCTCAATTTATGGATCAGACTAACCCGTTAGCGGAATTAACTCACAAAAGAAGGCTTAGCGCCTTAGGTCCAGGAGGACTTAGTCGTGAGAGAGCAGGATTTGAAGTGAGAGATGTGCATTCTTCACATTATGGGAGAATCTGTCCGATAGAGACACCTGAAGGTCC
>CAYOMG010000100.1:0-4210 GCA_964404995.1 uncultured Planctomycetia bacterium
GCTTTTCCTTCTCGTAAACTTGCCATTATTGACAACTCTCCATTAACTTCAGAAAGGATATCACTAACTATTTCATCATATGCCTCATACGCTCTCTTTAAAATGGGTTTCATCATAGACAAAATACTATCTTTACGATATGTCCTTCTCCTTCTTGCTCCAAAATGTTCTATACTCTGATATTTAGCAATTGCATCTTCTATTTTTCCTGGTAGATAATATTTATCTTCCCACTGTGCAATTCCTTCTTCAACTCTTTGCTTAATTTCGCGCCCAAGTAATACCAATTCTCGCAAGCCATTTAAATCAGTTGCAAGATAATTATTTAACTCATCAACACTACCAAAACCAAGGTATCTTACTAATATATCTCTATTAATCTTAGAGGCATATTCTAATACTGCTGTCATTTCTCCATACTTATTCTGGTCTAAGTAATAGCCATCCTCACTTATCCAGTCTCTCCACTCAGCATCATACACACCTAAGAAACTCTTGATAAAGTCAGCATCTACATCCTGAATCCCATTTTGCACGAGAAACGCACCTACATTATCAAGTATATAAGCAATTGGGTCTTGATAATCTCTTGTAACACCAGAGTCGCGTTTCTCAGCTTCAGCTTTGGCAAATTCCAGTAAGGTTCTTCTATCTGCACCGTGCTCATTTGCATACCAGCCCATAAGCCAGACGCCTTCAGAGAATGGGTCAATGTTGTAACCTTCGTGTGCCAAAATTCGCCTTGCTTCTATCTCCCTTCCAAGAATCTCTTTAACTTTATCCAATCCTCTCCTTCTAACTTCAGATACATAAAAGAAGAGAATCCCTGCCTGCTCAGGATTAGTAACATCAATAACCATAAATCTGGATTGTTCAACCAAAGATTTAATCTCTGCTGCTATTGATAATCGCTCACTCACTAATCTCTCTCCATGAGCAAATGCTAACTCAAGAGGAGATTTACTGAAAAAGAGCTCATTTAGTTTTTCCCTGTAAGCCTCTTCAAACTCTCTATGTAACTCCAATCGTGATGGATGTATATAATCTGTAACTACATACCAGCCTTCTCTTTCAACCGGAACTTCTACCTCAACCATCTGAGCCCTAAATTCATCAAACCGGGCAAGCTGGTCAGATGTCGGAGCTAATATATTTCCACCAACTGACGCCATCCAGTCAAACCACTGCCCTGTCGCAACTTGAGGGTTGATGAGTTGTTGCTGCCATTCCATCTCAGTATAGGTTCTATAAACCTCTCTTGTAACTTCAGTTGGTCTTATCCATAAGTAACCATTTATAATTCGTGTTTCATATCCTTTCTCATCTTCTATATACCTGGCAAAAAGTGAGAGGTATTCAGGGTCTGTTCTAATTAAGCGCATATACATATGGGAAGATCTGATAGCTTCTTCATCTATCCCACCTGTTAAAAGCTCTCTACCCTTTTGTGTTGCCTCAAATTCTGCCCTTAACTCTCTAAGATCTAAATTAGAGAGCTCTATCCCGTCTTTTTCTGCCCTTATAGGTCTAAAAGAATGCAATGCATATCTTACATCATAACCTCTGCCTTCAAGATAATTGCCAAATGCCTCTACATACACACGGGAGTTTCTTATAAATCCTAAATATTTATTCAAAGCAATCTTTAAAGCATCCTCTGTCTGATGGCTTAAGAAACCTGCCTGTTTAGGGTCTTTGCGCAGAATATGAGCCTGGGCAAATAACCTTGCTGCTTCAGGGTCTAACATCTCACTCATCCTCAATAAGGAAAAAATATAATCTCCCCAGACCTTTGATGCAGTTTCTCCAGCTCCCAAAATATCTACCATTTCCCAGATATTGTAAATACTTGAGACATTTTCTAAGAGTTTGACTACTTCAGGCGAATACCATTCAGCTGCCCTCCGCCCCGATAGTGCATAATTAAACAAAACAATAGCAAAATCGTCTCCTAATCCAGGGATATTAAATTCTTCTATAGCTTTATATCTCTACCAGAAGACAATCATCTCAGCCAATTGTCTGTTATCAAAAGCCAAATCAGGCAATCTGCCATCTCTTTGAAGTGCCTCAATTACAGTAGTAATACTTCCAAAATTGCTATTTTCTACGATTGCATCTATTTCCGTATCGCTTACAGGTGTAATCAACTCAGCAAAGAAACTCAAAACACCCATTGCATCAGGATTTCTTAACACATCTTCAATTGTATATTCTCTACCATCTTCATAAACACCAACTGCCTGCATCAATTCATTTGCGCTAAATATTCCGGTTCCAGGTCCTTCAGGGTCATCTTCTCCAGCGTCAAATAATTTGCTGATAAGCCCTACACTATCTAAAACAACTCTTAACGCTTCTTCTTGTGAGAGAGAAACTTCCCTATGCTTTAATTTCCAAACATCGTAAGCAAGGCTTGCTACAAATCCTGCCTGAGTAGGATTATCCTTATCATATTCACCTATAAGATTTTCTAACTTCTCTGAAGCTGTAAGTTGTCCCTCTACTGTTGGCAGAAATTGAGGATGGGTTCCTAAATATATCAAATATTCAGGGGCAATAGCTTTAGTAATATCATATCCTAATATAGTTAAACCTTCGGCAATAGAAGAAACTAACCCCGAATAGAAAGGTCTGTAGATATCAATATCAATTTCAGGAGTATGAGCCTTGAGAAGTCTTGCTCCTCGAGCAAATCCAGCAAGTTTTTCATCCAGTTCAGCCAAGTCAAGCTCTAACTCTTCTCCCTGAGGTCTATCTCTTATAATATCTGTCGCAAATGCACTTAATAGCCAGACATTTCTAATATCAAACATATCTATACGGTCAAAATGCTTCTCCCAATGTTCTTTTACTCTGGTTAAAACTAAAATATCATATTTTTGTCTTTCCATAGAAGTAAGAATTGAAGCTACCTGGAAGTAAACAGCATATCCTGCAACCTCTCTATCCTCAACAATCAGTTCAACGCAGGAGCGCGCAGAAGCTTCTGACCAGCCAAAAGCATCCATCAGATGCTTTTTTAGACCTTGTTCATTTAAGGCTCTAAGAGTTGCAACTAACCCTTCTGCTTCCTGAATAAACTCCCTAAGCCAGTCTCTTGCGCGTCGAGTTATATCTGCCTTATCTGCCTCAGGACGTAATGTCTCTTGATGCGACATTAGATATTCAAAATAGCTATTAAAGTTAGATACAATTTCTTCAACATTTTCCACCCTATGCCTTGTTAATATACCTGACAAAGCTATAGATGGATTTTCACTTTCTAATACCTTCTCTATCTCAGTTCCAAAATATTTACTTCCCAAAATTCCATAAAGCACATCCAACACTCCAAGCCCGGCAAATTTCAGGGTTCTGGTTGTATAATATCCGGCAATACCCTTATACCCTTTCTCAGGTATAGTCCTGAGGAGGTCAAATTCTTCTTCATCTTCTCCATAATAAAGCCTCTCTAAGCTTATCCCTTCTTCTTCTAATCTTCTTACCAGGCGTTTTGTAATTCCTAATGAGAGCAGAGTAAGTAGCACATCAGGCTTGTCAGCGTAGTAGGCTAAGATAGCTTCCAGGACGATGTTTTTGCGGTCAAAATCTCTCGCTATTCCTTCGGGACGACCCATCCAGATATAATAAAGTAAAGCTTCTTTACCGTGTAACTCAATGAGTGGCTCGATGAATCTTGCCTTTGCCTCTGTTATTGTTGTCACAGCAATTGGGAAGCGGAAGGTAGGGGTTGGCTTTACCTCACCATCAATTTCCATATATACGCTTCTACCAAGTATATAGAGCAAATCCTGCTCACGGGTTATATCAAATAATCTATGCATACTTTCCTGTGCCTCAGGTATTCTTAAGCCAACCCATTCCTGATATGCCCTCAGGTGGTCTTCATTAGCAGGATTATAATCTTCACCAAGTATATATTCTTTTAAGAATTCCGCTATACCCTGAGGAAGTCTACCTTCCTCATCCAATTCAAACTGCCCCATATTAGCACTAACTGCATTTATGATATTTACCTCATTTCTGAAATGTGCCCAGTTGAAGAGATTTTCTTCATCGTAGTTGCCAATTATAGCAGCCCATTTTTTGCCAATTTCTGTTTTTCTTAAATTCGCAAAAGCTCCTTCATCTCCTTCTAAATTACCAACATCTCCTTCTGCCTCATTAATTTCTGCGGTTAGGGTAGGTATTTCCAGTAACTGTTCTT
>CAYOMG010000101.1:0-4202 GCA_964404995.1 uncultured Planctomycetia bacterium
ATCCAATAATTTAAGATTTCTTTTTTGGTATTGCTGTTCTAATTCATTCACAAGCTCAGTCTTTCTTCCCTGGGAATCTTCTATATTCTTTTTCAATCTAAGATTTTCTTCCTCAAGCTGTAACTTATTCTTTTCAATTTGTGAAATTTGTTCAAGAATTTCTTCATAAAGCCGACTTTGTTCATCTAATCTTTCTTCTATAATTTTTTGCATATTTTGTTTACTAATATATTTTTCGGATAAAGTATTAAGCTCAGATTGCAACTTCAATTTCTCTATTAGAAGTCGCTCTCTGTTTTTGGTATTCTCAAATATCTGGTTTTGTGCTGAAGACAACTCTTGACCTATATTATTATTTTCTCCAATTAAATTATTCAACTTATTTTTGAATTCTCCTTGCCGAGAGATACCGTTTTCAATCTCTCCATTTATTTCTTTTAACTCTTGTTCAGTAATTAAAATTTCATCTACTATTTTAGATTCATCAGATTTTAATTTAGCAAACTCGAGTTTTTTTTCATTAATCTTAACCTCAAAACTTGCAATCAAGTCCTTAGTTTTATTTATATCCTTACTTAATACATCTTTCATTTTAGATTTTTCTTCTTGTGTCTGTTTTTTTATTTCTTCTATCTTAGAATTTATTATAGAGGTAGAACTTCTCATATTTTCTAAATTCTTTTGACTTAAAAAATTTCTAAATTTCTGTCTTTCTTTATCAGTTCCAATTTTAATATATTCGCAGGTTAGCAAATCTCCATTCAAAGTTACTAATTTAATGCCCGATGGATTCGCTTTAATTAATTCTAATCCATCCTCTAAATCTTTAATAATGTATGTATCGTGTAAAAGAAAATTTATTATTGGAAAAAATTTATCTTCTTTAACTTTTACAAATTCTGTAGCAGGCTTAATGTCTTCCGATTCAAAATCTTTCTCTTGAATAAAGTGATGATTGTCTAAATGTTGCCTATCATTTAAGCCTGATAATTTTTTAAGTTGGTTAAGTAATAATATTTTAATTTGTCTCTCAGGTACATTTTTCAAATAAGACAGCAATTTTGAAACTATCTCTACATCTTCTACTACAAGAGTCTCAAGTTTATCTTCAAAAGCATTCTTTATACATCTCTCATAAGTGGGATTAATTTCTATAAGATTAGATATGGTATTATAAATACCTGTTAATTTCAGGTCTATTCCCGTCTCCAGGGTGCTACTTATTGGTTGGGAAATATCATCATAGATTTTTTGAAATTGTTCTAACATCTCTATCTCTACAATCTTTTTTTGTAATGTTTCTATTTTTAAGTTTAGTTCTTGATTCAATTGATTTAACTTATGTTTATGTTTATCTATTTGAGATTGTTTCTGTTGAATAACTTCCTCCTGGGTAAAAATTTCTTTTTTTATCTGTTCTGTGTTACCTGAAATTTCTTTTAGTTTTAATCCTGTATTTGATTTTTCATTATTAAGCTCCTCTAATTCCGTTTCTAATCTTCTTTTCCTTGCCTGGTAAATTTCTAAATCTGTATAAATTTTACTCAATTCATTCTTAACTTTAGTTTCTTGATTAGTTAAGTCTAAAATATCAGTTTTATATTTAGGTATGATACGATTTAAAGATTGTATTGCATCTTGAGTCTTTTTAAAGTCTACACCTTTTTTATCTAAAAGTTGCTCTTTTGATTGTTTTTGATTTTCTATCTCGTCTATATATTTTTTATTTTGTTCAAATTCAGCCCGCAGCACTTTCTTTTTATTTTCAGCCTCAACAAGTTTCCCTGAAAGCTGATTGCGCCTTGTATGCTGTTCTTTTATTCTAATTTCATTTAGAGTTGTTCTATTCCGATTATTTTCCAAAAAAGTTGTTAGGTTTGCTCTATCTTCCTGCATCCCAATGAATTGCTTATCCAATATATTCAATTCTTCTCTGTATCGTGCAACCCCTTTAGTTTGAGCTCCGAGTTTTTCGGAAATTGCTTCACATTTACTCTTCTGTGATTTAGTATCTAACGACAAACTATCCATCCTTTCTTTGTACTCAAGATAATCACAACAAGAAAGCTTTATTTGTTTTTGTTTTAACTTATCAAACTCTGAATTATACTTCTCAGCCATCTTAACCTGTCGTTTGATAGAACTAATCTGACGTGTAACTTCTTTTATAATATCATCTATACGCTGTAAATTAATTTGTGTTGCTTCTAACTTTCTTAATGCCTCTTTCTTCCTTGCCTTATATTTAGTAATCCCACTTGCCTCCTCGAAAATATATCTTCTGTCTTGTGGGCGAGCACTCAAAATAAGGTCTATTCTTCCTTGATCCATAAGTGAATATGCGATTGTCCCTATTCCTGTGCCCATAAAAAGTTCTAAAACATCTTTTAACCTCACCTGAGTTCTATTTATATAATATTCACTTTCCCCTGAGCGAAACCCTCTTCTGGTAATTACTATCTCTTCATATTCCATAGGTAGCAAATGGTCACTGTTAGAAAGGGATAGGGAAACTTCTGCGATATTTAAAGGTGAGGCTTTATCTGTTCCGTTGAATATTACATCTTCCATCCTATACCCGCGTAACTGAGTTGGACTTTGTTCTCCTAATACCCATTTAATTGCGTCGGATAAATTACTTTTGCCGCAACCATTTGGTCCAACCACAGCAGTAATCCCTGGTGAAAATTCTAAGGTGGTTTTAGCAGCAAAAGATTTAAATCCGAAAAGCTCTAACTTTTTTAGAAGCATAATAAAATTTTGTTATGGTTTAGTCTTCGTTTTAACTTTATATTATAAATAAATTAGGGGAATGTCAAATGAAAAGCGAGGAAGGAAAACGAGAAAACTATGAACTACGAGCTTCGGACTATGGGTTTCGGGTGTTTAGATGTCAGAAATGAGAATGATAGGTATATAAAATCTCCACTCCCAAAACAAAATAATTTCCGATATGAGAGTTTTAAAATTTATGTCCATATTTCTAATATAGGTGGCCGTTGTCTCTATTTTTAATTTACTATTTTATAATAAACATATAATTTTTTATAGCATATTTTACTTCAGGTAATTTTCCTAATTCAAGAATGATTTTATCTAAATTAACTTGGCTGTCTTTAAAAATTATCAGAAATCTTCCCCTTCTTGCCCTGCTGTCATCTACCTCGTATGCACCATATCTATCGCATATGCTTAATACCTCTGAAGGCAATATATCACCTCTTACCCTCACCAAAATTTCTCCAGGTATATAATTTTGTTGTTCAAGCTTCTTCAAGGATAAATTAACAGTCACTGTCTTACCAGCAGAAATAGCTGGAGTCTGTTCAATTTGAGAATCATAACCCGATCTACTTGCTTTGACTAAAAATCTTGTCCTGGGTTTAGGAACTTGAATTTCCATAGAGTAATATCCTTCG
Source organism: uncultured Planctomycetia bacterium (assembly GCA_964404995.1). Taxonomy (GTDB): domain Bacteria; phylum Omnitrophota; class Gorgyraeia; order M55B152; family CAYOMG01; genus CAYOMG01. Next base: position 3,420 of record CAYOMG010000101.1, read on the forward strand.
GAATCAGTATATATATTATTAGATTGACTACTTTGAGTTACCATAAAAGGTGATTCCTTTATTTTAATCAAAGCACCCTCTATCGGGTTATCTAAATTGCCTGCATCTGTTACTCTACCTTTTATAGTAGCGGTTTCTGTAGCTTCACTTACAGCCACAGTTACTGAAGCAATGTCACTTGTGCCATGATTATCAGTTACAGTTAGAATGGCTATATAATTGCCTGCCTTTTGATATGTATGAGTTGGATTTTGCTCATTAGAAGTATTCCAATCTCCAAAATTCCATAAGTAAGTTAGCGTATCATCAGAATCAGGATCGTAAGAACCAAAACCACTAAAGTTTACAGTAAGTGGCGCACTACCACTAATCGGAACTGCACTAATTATTGCCACAGGCGGTTGATTAACAACATTTTCTTCTATAGGAAATCCTATTTTAGCTAATGCATTTCTAACATGAGATATCCTCATAAATTTATCCCAGACTAAACCTGTCCTATAATTTTCTATTGAGATGATAGCCATCCCTTTGTCAATACCTATTACATCAGGGGATACCCAATTTTCATCTAAATTGAAAGAATTTGAAAAACCATATCTTCCCCATATAAGATGTTTATATTTAAAGTAAAGATTTCTTAAGGTTTCAATAGACTCTGTAGGTGTGAAAACTATTGAACCTGCAACAGTATCAGGAATAATAGTTCCGTCATGGTCCTCCCATCCGGGAGGAACCGTATAAAGCCTCTACCCTCCCCCTGGAACATCTCCTACACAAATT
>CAYOMG010000102.1:0-4185 GCA_964404995.1 uncultured Planctomycetia bacterium
TGAACTCATATTTGGAGCTGTCCATAGATATAGAAATTTGCGCAAAAAAGGTAAAATATCCCATCAGTAGATGCCATTATAGCAGACGTAGCTATTCAAAATAATCTGCCTCTTTATACTCTTGATTTAATCCACTTCAAACTTATCCAATAAGTAAGCAAATTGAAACTTCTTCAAATCTTTCCACGAATATTCTATGCCTTTTTGGAATTGACGAAAAGCTAAATAGGGTTTATAATAAAATTACAGTCAAGGCTGTCCCCTGTAGTGCCATTGCGGGCACAAGGAATATCAGTGTTTAAATTACAGTCAAAGTATCAGTGTCAATCAGTATCTGAATTGTAGACACTCTCATAAATAAATTGACAGGTGTGGGTTAAATTTGGTAAAATTGACGAAGATTAAATATATAAGACTATTATACCAGGAGAGAAGATATGAAGATATCCAGAGCTATAAATATTGTAAAGAAAGGAATGAGTGGTTTTAATCAATTTTTAGGTTTATTTTCTAATGATTTAGGTATTGATTTGGGAACTGCTACAACTTTAGTTTATGTAAGTGGAGAAGGAATAGTGCTTTGTGAACCGTCAGTAGTAGCTATTCAAAAGGGAGCTCCCAATGTGTTAGCTGTTGGAGAAGAAGCTAAAAGAATGCTCGGGAGGACCCCGGGGAATATAGTAGCAATAAGGCCTATGAGGGATGGAGTTATTGCAGATTTTGAAGTAACTGAAGATATGTTGAGATATTTTATAAAAAAAGTGCATAAAAGAAGAGTTTTAATCAGACCCAGAATGGTTATAGCTATACCATCGGGTATTACGGAGGTAGAAAAGAGAGCAGTGAAAGACTCTGCACTTCATGCAGGAGCAAGAGAAGTATATTTAGTAGAAGAACCTGTAGCAGCTGCTATTGGAGTTGGACTTCCTATTCAGGAACCCGAAGGGAATATGGTTATAGATGTAGGGGGAGGAACTACAGAAATTGCTGTAATATCTTTAGCTGGTGTTGTGCTATCAAAAAGCATAAGGATTGGTGGAGATGAAATGGATGAGGCGATAACACAACATCTAACTAAGAATTATAATCTAATGATTGGAGAAAGGACTGCGGAAGATATTAAAATAAAGATAGGTTCTGCATACCCTTTAGAAGAAGAACTTACTATGGAAGTTAAGGGTAGAGATCTGGTAGCAGGATTGCCCAAGACAGTAACCATTAGTTCTGAAGAAATAAGAGAGGCTATGAAAGAGCCGGTAAATGCAATATTGGAAATTGTTAGAATTGCTTTGGAAAATACTCCTCCAGAATTATCTGCAGATCTGATAGAGAGAGGATTAATTATGGCAGGTGGCGGTGCATTGCTCAAAGGATTGGATAAATTAATTTCGGAAGAAACTGGTCTCCCGGTTCATATAGCAGACGATCCTCTTACAGCTGTAGCTTTAGGGACAGGTAAAGTATTAACTGAGATACGTTATCTCAAGAAATTAACTGTTCACACCAAACTTAAATCCTAAAGTCATTTTTCCCATTATAAGGTGAAAAAGGACAAAAAAAACCTTGTTTTAGGAATACTTCTTTCTTTATTATTTATACTAAGCCTTATAGAATCTCCACTTATCTGGTCTATAAAGGGTAATATTGTTAACTTCCTCGAGGCCCCACTAAAAATTTCAAAAAATCTCTTTGATACACTCTCCGAGCTAACCAAGATTAGACGATTAATAGAAGAAAACAATAGATTGAAAAATCAAATGACACAATTTAAATAAAGCGTATCACAATTGGAGTATTTGCAATTAGAAAATAAAAAGTTACGTAGTCTTTTATCTTTGAAGGAAGAAATGGAGTATAAACTAATCCCAACTCGTGTAATATCCAGGGATTTAACTGACTGGATAGGTCCGGTTATAATAAATAAAGGAAGTCAAGATGGAATTCGAGAAAATCTTTTAGTAATATCAGATAATGGGTTAGTTGGAGCTATTTTACAAGTTAAAAATAATATAAGTAAAGTTATTCTGTCAGTTGATCCGACATTCAGAATTGGAGCTAAGATAATAAGAAATAGTGCTATTGGGCTTTTAGCAGGATTGGGCATACCAAAAATTTATAAAATGAAATATATTTCATTAGAAGAAAAAATCGTAATTGGCGACGAGGTAATTACAGCAGGTTTAAGTGATATTTACCCTGGAGGAATTACTATAGGTAAAATTATAAAGTTTGGTATTCAAAGAGGCGGTTTTTACCAATATGCATTAGTGAAACCATCTGTTGATTTTTCAAATTTAAATTTTATAGCCTGTATTGTGCCTAAGTAGATTATGATCTCGGTTAGTGGTGTGAGGTTCACGGTTTGCGCAAACCGAAAACCGCAAACCGAAAACCGAACAGAGGGGATATGTATTTACTTAAGATTATTTTAGTCATTCTAGTTTTCGGGTTAGTTCAAGTAACAGGATTTGAGCTAATTAAATTTAATTTTGCCTATCCAAATATTTTATTAATCTGTGTTCTGTTTTTTTCACTGAAACTTGGTAAAACTTACGGATTATTAGTAGGTATTTTTTGCGGTTTTTTCCTGGATTTATTTACCCGAGATGGAAGGCTTATCTATACATTTTTGTTAGCCCTTTTTGGGGTAATTGTAAGCACACAGACAAAGAGAATTTATTATCAAAATAAAATCCTGCAGATTGTTTTAGGTTTTTTTAGTTATATTTGTATATATGTAGGGTATGGGTTAATATCTGGATTAATAATGGATGGCAGTATATTTTATACTCGTCTTAAAAATCAAATATTACCTTCAGGATTATATACTTCAATTTTAACTCCAATAATTTTCTTTTTACTAAATAAATTTTCTTTAAGTTCTACAAAGCGCTGAGGTATTAACAATTGAATAGACGAATCTATATTTTAATTAAGCTTATAGCAATATGTTTTTTACCTTTAATTTTTAGACTTTCCCAATTACAAATAATAGATACTTTTAAATATCAACAGTTAGCTGAGAGAAATAGCATTAGATTAATAAGTACTTCTGCTCAGCGAGGACGGATTTATGATAGAGATGGGAGGGTTTTGGCGAAAGATATTTTTTCTTTTGATGTATCTGTTATACCACGGGAGATAAAAGATAAAGATAAAATGTTTACCTGGCTTAGTGAAGTTAGCCAATTGCCAAAGGATAACATTTTAAGAAATTATAGAAGAAATTATAAAAACTCATTTATGTCTGTTAATTTAATCAGTGAAGTAGATAAAAAACTCGCAATAAAAATAGAAGAAAATAGGTTGCGATTTCCTGGTATGTTAGTTACCCCGGGTTATAAACGCAGCTATATATATGGTGACTTTGCTTCCCACATTTTAGGATATATAGGACCACTTGAGGAAGGAAGATTGAGTAGATTAAAAAAATATGGGATAAGGACTGATGAAATTGGCGGAAAATACGGTATTGAGAAATCCTACGATATGTATTTGAAAGGCATAACTGGTGGTATGCAAATAGAAGTAGATAACCTTGGTAGGCAATTAAGAGTTCTTGGTTTACGGGAAGCTTCTAAAGGTAAAAATATATTTCTTACCATAGATTATGAATTACAACAATTTATTGAAGAACTTTTAGAGCAAAATAAAGGTGCTATTACTATACTTAATCCCAATACAGGTGCGATTTTAGCAATGAGTAGTTTTCCTGATTTCAATCCAAATCTTTTTATAAATCCAAGGACGAAAGATGAAAGATTAGAATTGAGCAGACTTCTTACATCCAGAGATGCTCCTTTTCTAAATCGCAATATAAGAGGGTTATACCCTGCCGGTTCTATTTTCAAGTTAATAATGGCCATAGGAGCCTTAGATTATGGGTTAATAGATATTAATACAAGATTTAATTGTGAAGGGTATATTAAATTGGGGAGGAGAAAATTTAGATGCTGGCTGGAGAGAGCGCATGGAAATTTAAATTTAGTTCAGGCTATTGCTCGTTCATGTAATGTATTTTTCTACAAACTTGGACTTAGATTGGGCGTAGACAACATTTATAACTATGCAAAAAAAATGGGTCTGGGAGACTTAACCAATATAGATTTACCTATTGAGAGTACCGGGATAGTCCCAAATGAAAGTTGGAAGAGAAAATTTCTAAATGATAATTGGTACAAAGGA
>CAYOMG010000103.1:0-4179 GCA_964404995.1 uncultured Planctomycetia bacterium
AGCCTGTAGCGTGAAGCCTGAAGCCAGTAATTTATCTTCTGTCTTCTGTCTTCTGTCTTCTGAAACAATAATTTAGGATTTAACTACTCTTTCAGCTTCTCTCTTATAATCTCTGCTCTCTTAACATCTCTTTTGGAAGCTGACAGACTTTTATTTTCTAATTTTTGAAGATGAGCTGGTTGAATTAGAATAAATAATTGATTAATTAATTTTCTATCTATGTGTTTTATTATACCAATATCTACTCCTAACCTTACATCAGATAAAAGTTCTATGGTTTCACTACTAGAAATGATTCTTGCATTTTGCAAAAGACCATATGCTCTCCATGTTTTATTTTCTAATACGGCTCTATTACGTGTTAACTGTGTATGCCTTGCACTTTTTTCCTGGTTAATAATTTGTTTTATTACCCGTGTAATATTATCTATAATTTCATACTCACTTTGTCCTAAAGTGGACTGATTGGAAATCTGAAAAAAATTCCCCTTAGCCTGTGTCCCCTCTCCGTAAAATCCTCTAGCTATGAGATTCAGCTTAGCTATAACCTGCAGTATTTTATTCATTTGTTGACTCATAACCAATGCAGGAAGATGAAGCATTATCGAAGCTCTCATACCTGTCCCGGCATTAGTAGGACAAGCAGTCAAGTACCCCCACTCTTCAGAAAAAGCATAATCTAAGCATTCAGACAAGTACTGGTCAAGAGAATTTATTAAATCCCAACATCTGGTAAGGTTAAAACCTGATTGCATTGTTTGAATTCTTAAGTGATCTTCTTCATTTATCATAATACTCAAAGTCTCTTTATCATTTACAATAGCTGCCTTTTCATCCTTACCCATTGAATGCTCCTTACTAATCAAGTGCCTTTCTATCAAAAAGTCTTTATCTATATTTTCTAAAGAATCCATTTTAACAAATAAAAAATCTCCCATTTGTTTATACTTAAGAATACAATCTTTCACTGAAGATATAATTTTTTCTTTATTTTCCCGTCTGGACCAGTGAGAAAATGACAATTTTGATAGATTACGGGCGAGTCTTATCCTGGAAGACATAACAATATCAGACTCCGGTCCTGTTCCTTTCAGCCACTCACTTGTCTGGGTTAATAAGTCTATTAATTCCATGGTCTATTTCTTCTTTTTAATTTATGAGCGAAGCGAATTACTTCTTCTTCCTCTCTAATTCCCTCATTTTGTCTCTCAATTTAGCAGCTTCTTCAAAGGCTTCCTCCTGGATTGCCCTGTGTAATTTCTCTTTCAATATACTTATTTCATCTTGAGTTTTATATTTTGTTTTGATAGGCTTGGTTAATTTAATTGGCCTACCTCCTGTATGTTTAGTCGAACTATGAATTCTTTTCAATAAAGGTAAAAGATATTTTCTAAATGTTGTATAACATTCACTGCAACCTAACCTCCCAATTTTTCTAAAATCATTATATTTCATACCACAATTAGAACATTTCTCTACTGCCTTTGTTTCTACATCTAATTTCATATTTAAATCAGAAAGGTCCGATAGAAGGTCGGCTAATCCAAAGCTCTGTTCCATCTCCATACCTTTTTGTTTAGCACATTCTTCACAGAGATGCAATTCAGTCATCTGATTATTTATTATTTCAGTTAAATGAACAGTAGCCTGATTTTTACCACATATATCACAAAGCATTTTAATGAGCACATCATTTAGCGAGTCTGCCTTAAGCTGACGAAACTAAGTGATAAGTGCGGATTAACCCCTTGACATCTTTGATGTCAAGGGTAAATTCAGCCAAAGAACTTATGTTCGCCTCGCTCCATAAGTTCTGTCTTTATTTAGCCTATATCTCACTCCGTCTTTCTTAACTATCTTTCTAAACTCCTGCGACAGACACCCGGTAATTGGTCCGGGTTTCCCATTTCCAATAATCCGTCCATCGATTTTTACCACAGGGATAATTTCGGCGGCTGTTCCAGTTAGAAAACATTCATCGCTAATATACACCTCATGGCGGGTTATCACATGTTCATGTGTAAGAATTTTAAGCTTTTTAGCTATATTTAAAATTGTATCCCTGGTTATTCCTCTCAAAGTTCCCATGCATTGAGGAGGAGTATAAATATTCTGCCTTTTTACAATAAAAATATTATCACCTGTACATTCAGCAACATAACCTAAAGAATCTAACATTATCGCTTCAGGAAAACCACTATTAATGGCTTCAATTTTTGCCAGGATATTGTTTAAATAATTTAAAGATTTAATTTGAGGATTTAAAGCTTCAGGGAGATTTCTTATAGTAGGAACTGTTATTATTTCTAATCCATTCCGATAAAATTTTTTAGGATATAAAGCAACCTTATCTGTGATAATAATTACTATTTCTCTACCTCTACATTTACGAGGATCAAGTCCTAAGTCTCCTTCACCTCTTGTGACTACTATTCTTATATAGGCATCTCTCAATTTATTAGCCTGCAAGGTTTTTATTACTGCTTTCTGTAGCTCGCTTTTAGTTAAAGGAACATTAAGCATAATAGAATGAGCAGACTCAAGGAGTCTCTCAAGGTGTTCTTTTAATTTAAAGACTAAACAATTATAAACTCTTATACCTTCAAACACACCGTCTCCATATAAAAGTCCGTGGTCAAATACAGAAATTTTTGCATCTTTTTTATCTAATAATTTTCCATTAATATAAATTTTCAACTTTTGTCTCTCCTAACTTAATAGACACCCATCATTAATACATAACACCTTCTCTGCATTTTTAGCCAAACTCTCATTATGAGTAACTATTAGTATAGCCTGCTTTTGCTCTTTATTCAACTTCAAAATAAGCTGTAATACAATTTGACTTAATCTTGAATCTAAATTCCCTGTAGGTTCGTCACATAAAAGTAACTTTGGCTGATTTATTAAAGCACGTGCAATTGCTACTCTTTGTTGTTCTCCTCCTGAAAGTTGAGATGGTTTATGTTTTAATCTATCTTTAAGATTAACAACTTCCAGTAATTCAATTGCTCTTTTTTTGAATTCTGAGTTGCTATGTTTCGATTCTGAATTAATAAACGCCGGTAATATCACATTCTCCAATACATTAAGCTCTGGAAGAAGATGATAAAATTGAAATACAAACCCTATCTTTTTCCTCCTTATCTTAGCTCTATGCTTATCATTTATTTTATAGATACTCACTTTGTCTATCAACACACTTCCTTTTGTAGGTTTGTCTAATCCACCCAGGATATGCAAAAGTGTAGTTTTCCCTACACCTGAAGGTCCTACGATACAAATGAATTCACCTTTATTTATTTCGAAATTTATTCCTCTTATAATATTAAGCTTTTTACTACCATCAAAATATGATTTATGAAGATTAATAGCTTCAAGCATTGGGTTGTGCGTTTTGCGTCCTGCGTTTTGCGTTAAAACCCATAGCGCACAACACAGAACGCAGAGCTCTCTTTATTCATACCGTAGCCCATAAGCAGGACTCAGCCTACTGGCTTGCCTTGCAGGATACAATGTAGAAAGAAGGCTGATTATAAGTGCAGCTAAAATAATAAAACCTATGTCTAACCATTGTATTTCTACAGGTAGTCTGTCTATATAGTAAAAATCAGGTAATTTTATAAATTGATATTTTTCTAAAAGTAAACATAGCCCTATCCCGGTCCCTACCCCTAAAAATGTGCCAATTACTCCAATAATAAGTCCCTGGAATGTAAAGATTTTAGCAATTTGTAAGTTTGTAGCCCCAATTGCTTTTAATATTGCAATATCTTTTGTCTTTTCCATAACTGTCATCATAAGTGTGCTTATTATATTAAAACAGGCTACTATTATAATCAATGTTAAAATAACAAACATAACAGTCCTCTCTAACCTCAAAGCATCAAAAAGAAACCTATTTCTCTCTATCCAAGTTGATACATGATATTGATATCCAATACTCTTTTGGATCTTTCGTCTTATATTGTCTGCTTTATGAGGATCTTCCACATATAAACCTATGCCGCTTATTATATCTTTTATACCTAAGATTATTTGCGCATTATTAATATCAACATAGACTAAATTCTGATCAAATTCATGCATTCCTGTACTAAATATACCACTCACCTTAAGCTCTACAGGTCTTCTTCCAATAGGCGAAATTATTTCTAAGATATCTCCGATATCTGCGCC
>CAYOMG010000104.1:0-4155 GCA_964404995.1 uncultured Planctomycetia bacterium
AAGAGTCGCAGTATCTTTATCTATTTCCAGGAGTACCTGAACACCCTTTCTGATTATATCCCTATTAAATTGCAAAACTCTAATCAAGCTAAGTGGCACAATTTCAATCTTTTCTAACTTAATTCCAGCTTTATTAAAAATGCTCAGATGTTTTTTTATAACCTCTTTTTTGCTTGCAACAAACAAAACAGACATTTTATCCTTCTTAGGAGCTGAACCTAAAATCTGATAATCGCTAACTACTTCATCTAAATTAAATGGGATATATTTTTTTGCTTCAAACCTTACTGCTTCATGGCATTCTTTTTTAGGAAGAATAGGCATTTGGAAATATCTCACTGTAACTTCCTTATTTGATATAGCTGTAAATACTCTGGAGACTGGAAGTTTACTCTCAGTTAATAAACGTTTTAAACTTGACGCTACTATTTCATCCTCATTCAGAATGCTTCCTTCGCCTGAAATACTTTCTTCGCCTGAAATTTGGTTAATTTCATCAGGAGTCTGGTTTTTTATATTGATTTTCTTAAAATTAAGCACCTCAGGCCCTCTCATCGTGTTTCTAACCCATACAGAATAAATAAAATCTGAGGTAATATATATTCCAACAGAAGTTTTTTCTCTATTCATTTTTAATGAGTACATCATTTAGCAAATATCCGTCTTGAGCGGATGAAGCTAAGTGATATAGGTGCAAATCAGCTAGCACCCACCATTGATTCAGTGGCGGGTAGACCTCATTTACTTTTTTTAGCCAGCTCGGGATTATTTTCAGCTTTTATGATTCTTGATTCAAGCCATCTATCAACCGTTTCTTTATCAAATCTCCATAAATATCCAACCTTTATACCTGAAATTTTCTTCTTATGGAGCCAATTATAAATAGTTTGCTTTTCTATCTTTAAGTATCTCGCCAATTCATTTATATCCATTAATTTTCCCATTATAATATTCTCTCCAAATTCTTACTTACATTTACTCTAAAGACTAAATATCATAAATCATTTAACTTGTCAAGTATTTTTTATTTTTTTTATTTTTTTGTTTTTATTTAATTATATAAAATTTCTATCCCTTTAATGATGGTGTTTAGATGAATCTTCACTGTGTCAGTTATGTTATACGCATATCCACCTGCAAGAACTACACAAACAGGAATATTATCTTCTTTTGCCTTAGCAAAAACTGATACATCTCGCATTCTTAATCCTTCCATAGTTAGTCCAAAATTACCCAACTGATCGTTTATATAAGGGTCTGCACCAGCTATATATAACAAAAAATCCAGCGGGAAATCGTTTATAATATTTTCTAAAGCGTCATCTAATCTTTCTAAATATTCTTTATCTTGAACTCCATCATAAAGACCTATATCTAAATTACTTGGTGGCTTATATAATGGATAATTATTTCTCTGGTGAATTGAGAATGTAAAAACATTCCTATCTTTAAAAAATATGTATGCTGTGCCATTTCCTTGATGAAGATCGCAATCTATAATTAAAGCTTTCTTAATTTTTTTCTCTCTAAATAAAGTTTTTATCCCAACAGCTACATCATTTAATACGCAAAATCCTTCCCCGTGATCAGGAAAAGCATGATGAAAGCCACCTCCAATATGTATCCCTATCTTATCCTCTAAAGCATTAAAACAGGCCTTAATTGTTCCACCAGCACATAAAAAAGAAGCTTCTACTAATTCTTTGGAGTATGGAAGCTCTAAAGCAAGAATTTCAACAGGACTTAATGTCCCCTCTTCCAGCTTTTTTATATATTGAGAGGTATGGACTAATTCTATATTTTCTTTATCAGCAGGTTCGGGTTCTATAAAATATTTTTCCGAAAACCCTAATTTTTTTAGTTCGTCTTTTATTAAATGATATTTACATGTTGGAAATACATGTGCTCCTATATCTACTTCATATGCAGGCGAATAAATAAACTTTATCATATCTAATGAGTCACAACCGTTTTGATTCGCTCCCACCACCCCCCCCACTCTTTGTTTTCGAACCTGTCCCCGCGATTAGATTTGCGTTAGCAAATCTACAGGGAGAAAACAGGGGGGATAAATTCAGACAGCACCCGCCATTGATTCAGTGGCGAGTTATCCCCCCTTCTTTGTTTTCACAAAGAAAACAGGGGGGATAAATTCAGCCATAGACTTACGTTCGCTCCCTTCGGTCGCTCCGTAAGTCTGGGCTTCATTTACTTTCTCAAACTTATTTGATAATCTTGGTCTCCTTCTACCACAACATGACCTTCTCGTGCTAACCACCCTAAACTCATAAGTATTAAATCTCTTGGTTTATCAATATTTTCTACCAATCTACTCAACGACATTTGTTTATGTCCATCTAAAAGGTGCCAAATATCTCCAGCAACTATCCCTATCTCAGTAATCATATTAACCACCTCCAAATTATAATACTGATGAATAACTTCTTAAATTCCAAGGTTCAATCATCGCATCAGAAGACAGACAGCAGAAGATAAATTACTGGCTTCAGGCTTCACGCTACAGGCTACAGGCTACAAGTCTCAAGCTTCAGGCTGCAGGATTCAAGCTTCAAGCTTTGACTCTTGAGGCCTGCAACTTGTATCTTGCAGCTTGTGGCATGAAGCATGTGGAACTTCTGACATCTGATTTCTGACCTCAGACCTCTGACTTTTGATTATAGCTTTCACATAAAGGACACTGTGAAATTTCATCATGCAAACTATTTACATAGGTATAATTACATATTTCACATTGCCAGATATTGCTATTGTCAAGACTTAAATTATAAAATTTTTTAGATTTTTCGTATCTAAACCATAATACAAAAAGTATCAAAATCCCGGGGAGAAGATATAATATAACTGCAGATACCAAGTCAACCTTTATCATTTTAGGACATACCTCGCTCTCTCTAACGGAGCTTACATTATCTTACCTTTAGTAGAAGGAATGCATTTTTTTACTCTCGGTTCTATCCTTGTAGCTTCGCCTAAAGCCTTACCAAGACCTTTAAATATAGCTTCTATAATGTGATGACGATCTTGGCCTGACAGAATCTCTATATTTAAAGTTATTTTTGCTTCATTAACGAAAGAACTAAGAAACTGCTCAGTATATCTTAAATCGTATACTTCATGCTTATTACTTCTACTCTCATATTGTTTACCTTTAATTATCAGATGAGGTCTTCCGCTTATATCTAAAACTACTCTTACCAAAGCTTCATCCATTGGGATAAAACTTAAGCCAAATCGAGATATGCCTTTTTTATCTTGCATAGTTTTCTTAAAAACCTCTCCTAATCCCAATCCTATATCTTCATTAATATGATGGATATCAACATTTGTATCTCCTTTAGCCTCAATATTTAAATCAAACAATCCATGTTTAGCAAAAAGTTCTAACATATGGTCTAAAAATCCAATTTGTGTATTAATTTTTGAAATTCCTCGCCCATCAATATTAAATTCTATCTTTATCTGTGTTTCTTTAGTTTCTCTTTTAAGTTTTATTTTTCGTTTCATTTCTAATGAGCACATCACTTAGCAAGCGCCAGCGAAGCTAAGTGATAAGTGCGAATTAGACCCCTCACTCAACAAAAAGTTGAGTGAGGGGTAAATTCAGACATAGAACTTATGTTCGCTAACTTCGTTAGCTCCATAAGTTCTGTCTTCATTTTAGAATCTGACCTTGATTGATTCTAAATGTTTTTCTAATCCTTCAATTTTAGCCAACTGTTCTATATATTCTCTGTTTTTTTCTAAGGCTTTCTTTGAATATGAAATAACCTGAACTTTCTTTAAAAAATCATCAATTCCTAATCCTGAAAAAAACCTGGCAGTTCCTGCGGTAGGCAGAACATGGCTTGGGCCTGCTATGTAATCCCCAACCACAGTTGGTGTATAAGAGCCAGTAAATATAACCCCTGCATTTCTTATTTTCTTTACAAGTTTAAATGGAGATTTAATCATAATCTGCACATGTTCTGGAGAAATCCTATTTACAAGTTCACAGGCTTGATCTAAGTTTTTAACCTGTAACACAAAACCGGCTTCAACTTTATTTTTGACTTCTTTAGCTAGCTTTTTTGAATTTGTTACCAAAATTGCAAGTCCTCCGGTATGCTCCGATTGTGCCTGAAGGTCTCTAATTAC
>CAYOMG010000105.1:0-4151 GCA_964404995.1 uncultured Planctomycetia bacterium
TCTTTTGTGCGCAATAGAAAAGATATTTTGTTAGTAAAGTCAGGAGTTTCAGAAAAGCTGCGTCATTGTTTAGTAATTGCTAAAATAGAATGTCGGGAAGGCATCAAAAATATTGATGAGATAATTAAGGTCTCAGATGGGATTATGATCGCCAGAGGTGATATGGGAATATCTGTCCCCATATACGAAGTTCCTATAATTCAGAAGGAAATAATAAAAAAATGCAATAGAGCAAAAAAATTTGTAATTACTGCCACGCAGATGCTAGAAAGTATGACCGAAAATCTTATGCCTACACGAGCAGAGGCGACAGATGTAGCTAATGCTATATTGGACGGGGCAGATTACCTGATGCTTTCTGCAGAGACTGCGGTAGGTCGTTATCCAGCAGAGACGGTAAAAACAATGAATCAGGTCATTAAATTTACGGAGCAGGCATCCATTTATAAGAAAAGATTAAAATATGGACAATAGTAAAAATGAAGGCAATTATAGAATTAGAGAATGCAAGGAAAACATGCGGTAAAAAGAAATGCCTAAACGTACAGATATAAAAAAGATTCTTATCATCGGTTCAGGCCCAATCGTAATTGGACAAGCCTGTGAGTTTGACTATTCGGGGACTCAGGCGTGCAAGGCATTAAGCCAGGAGGGCTATGAGGTGGTGTTGGTAAATTCAAATCCTGCTACCATTATGACCGACCCTGAGACGGCTAAATATACATATATAGAGCCAATTACGCCTGAGGTTGTAGAGAAGATTATTAAGATTGAAAACCCACAGGCTCTCTTGCCTACCTTAGGCGGGCAGACAGGGCTAAATGTAGCGGTGGTTTTATCCAGGCGAGGAGTTTTGAAAAAGTTTAATGTGGAATTGATTGGTGCTAAGCTTGAAGCAATTGAAAAGGCTGAGGATAGAATTCTTTTTAAAGAAGCGATGGAAAAAATAAATCTGTCTATACCAAAAAGTAAGCCAGCGTACTTGGTTGATGAAGCAATTAATATTGCTGAAGAAATAGGCTATCCGGTTATTATCAGGCCGGCTTATACCCTGGGTGGCACAGGCGGCGGAATTGCCTACAATATTGAAGAACTAAAAATAATTGCCCAAAGAGGTATAGATGCAAGCCGTATAAATCAGGTTTTGATTGAGGAGTCTGTAATCGGCTGGAAGGAATACGAACTTGAAGTAATGCGTGACCTTAAAGATAATGTAGTAATTATCTGCCCGATTGAAAACTTTGATCCGATGGGCATTCATACAGGTGATTCTATTACTGTAGCTCCAGCACAGACTTTATCAGATAAAGAGTATCAATTTATGAGATATGCCGCCATTAAGATTATTCGGGAGATAGGGGTTGAGACCGGTGGCTCAAATATCCAGTTTGCTGTCCATCCAGAAGATGGCCGGGTAGTAGTTATTGAGATGAATCCGAGGGTATCTCGTTCATCTGCCCTTGCCTCAAAGGCGACAGGATTTCCCATTGCCAAAATTGCTGCTAAACTCGCTGTGGGTTATACGTTAGATGAAATTCCTAATGATATTACTAAGGAGACCCCGGCTTCATTTGAGCCGACTATTGATTATGTGGTAGTTAAATTTCCTCGCTGGACATTTGAAAAATTTCCCAAGGCAAGACGAATTTTAACTACTCAGATGAAATCCGTAGGTGAGGCAATGGCTATTGGCAGAACCTTTAAAGAAGCTCTACAAAAGGCTATTCGTTCTATGGAAACAGGGAGGTTCGGATTGAGTGGGGCTAGTGATAATTTACAGAAATTAGGAGGAGATATCCTAAAAGAAAATTTAATTATCCCTAATTCAGAAAGAATTTTCTATATTTACCAGGCAATTCAGAGAGGAATAAGTTTAAATGAAATTCATCAATTGACAAAGATAGACCCCTGGTTCCTAGATCAGATTAAGCAAATCCATAGTCTGGAGAAAGAGATAAGAGAAGACAGAAGACAGAAGACAGAAGACAGAAGACAGAAGTCAGAAGACAGAGATGAAGAGAGTCTGCCATCTGCCATCTGCCATCTGTCATCTGATCTTTTACTTAAGGCTAAACAGCATGGTTTTAGTGACAGACAAATTGCTGACTTGATTAATTCAGATACCCTATACCCCAAAGGGCACAAGACAGGCATAAGTGAATTATCAATTAGACATTTAAGAAAAAAAGAAAAGATTTTACCTACATATAAGATGGTAGATACCTGTGCCGCGGAGTTTGAAGCAGTAACGCCATATTATTATTCTACCTATGAGTCTGAAGATGAGGTTAAACCCTCAAATAGAAACAAGGTAATGATTTTGGGAAGTGGCCCTAATAGAATTGGCCAGGGTATAGAGTTTGACTATGCCTGTGTGCATGCTGCTTTTGCCTTAAGGGAAGAAGGTTTTGAGACCATAATGGTAAATTCTAATCCTGAAACTGTCTCCACTGATTACGATACCTCTGACCGTCTTTACTTTGAGCCTTTAACTGTTGAAGATGTGCTAAATATCTATGAAAAAGAGAAACCAATAGGTGTCATTGTGCAGTTTGGCGGACAGACCCCGCTGAATTTAGCTAAAGACTTAGAAAAAAATGGTGTAAGGATATTGGGAACTTCTCCAGAGAGTATAGATATAGCTGAGGATAGAGAAAGGTTTAAAGCTATTTTAGAGAAACTCTCAATCCCACAGCCAGAAAGTGGCACAGCTCGCTCATTTGAAGATGCTTTAGTGATTGCTAAAAAAATAGGCTATCCATTGATAGTGCGGCCTTCTTATGTCCTGGGTGGCAGAGCGATGGAGATTGTCTATGATGAGGCCTCCTTGAGGAGCTATGTTCAGAGTGCGGTGGAGGCCTCACCAGAGCATCCGGTATTGATTGATAAATTTTTAGAGAGGGCGATAGAAATAGAAATAGATGCTATATCTGATGGAGATGAGGTCTTTATTGGCGGGCTCATGGAGCATATAGAAGAGGCAGGTGTGCATTCTGGAGATAGCGCCTGCGTGCTTCCGCCACACAGTCTAAACATAAAAACGATTAACACTATTAAAAGCTATACTTATTCTCTGGCGAAGGAGCTTAGAGTTATAGGTTTGATTAATATTCAGTATGCCTTCTTGGGAGAGACGGTTTATGTTTTAGAGGTAAATCCACGGGCATCCAGGACAGTTCCATTTGTGAGTAAGGCAACAGGTATTCCTCTGGCTAAGGTCGCCACTAGGATAATGATAGGTAAGAAATTATGCGATTTCGACTTCTTAAGAGAAAAAAGTGTTGGGTATGTTGCTGTAAAAGAGGCTGTCTTCCCATTTTCTAAATTTCCTGCTGTTGATCCTTTATTAGGTCCTGAAATGAAGGCAACAGGTGAAGTAATGGGAATTGATGCAAATTTCGGGTTAGCTTTTTATAAAGCCCAGGACGCTTGCGGGATGAAGCTTCCCATGGAGGGTACAGTCTTAATCACTGTCTCTGATAAGGATAAACTTCAGATTGTCCCAGTAGCAGAGAAATTTGATGAGTTAGGTTTTAAAATTTTAGCTACCTCTGGGACTCGAAAGTATCTCGCAAGTCAGGGGATTAAGACGACTAATATCCTTAAACTTCACGAAGGCAGGCCGCACATTGCTGACTTTATTAAAAATAGGCAAATAGAGCTTATTGTCAATACCCCTATCGGTAGAGGCGCAAAGTATGATGATTCTTATATAAGAAAAACCGCTATTCAAAATAATGTTCCCTACATTACCACAATAGCCGGTGCCAAAGCAGCGGTAGATGGAATATGGGCAGTGAAACATAAAAATATAGAGATAAAATCTATTCAGGAACATCATAAGCTATGACGATTTACACTCTCCTCAAGAGTATGAATAAAGCGGGCTAAACATTTACCCCGTTAGAGGACGTAGTTCTCTAACGGGATTTATTAAAAACCCATACCTTTCCTTTCCATTCAATTTCAATTTCAATTTTTAGTTGCCGGCAGAGCTTAAGAGCAGTATAATAAGTTCAAATTATCACATTTTATATTATTCAAGAGAAAGCATGGAAACGTTAATAAATACAGACCAAACCTTTTGGACTAACTGATGTGTTAGTGACAGAATTAAGGGGACACAATACTTAATTATCAGAAAAAATAAA
>CAYOMG010000106.1:0-4105 GCA_964404995.1 uncultured Planctomycetia bacterium
ATTTTGTGTATTTTTCTATACCCCAAGAAACTTCGATCTGGCGAAGCCAGACTTCAGAACTATTCCTTGCGAAGTTTCTTGGGAGAACTGTTTACCACGCTAAGCGTAGTTTACTCGTGACATAGAATAACTAAAAACTACCGAAAGAACTGAGAACTCTGATTTATACTTTCTTATGCCCCAAGAATCTCAACTGCTTTATCGTTGTCGTTAGAATTAAATATTAGCTTACACTCACAGAGACTTTCACAAGTTGTTCCGTAAATATATTCCAAGTCTATATTGGCTTCTTTTAATTTACCAGCTATTTCCTTTGCCATTCCCTGCTTATCTTTTAGCTTGAGTGCTACCACTTCCTGTTCAGAGACTTCATAACCTTTGCTCTTTAGTTCTTCTACTACTTTCTGATTATCGCTCGTTACGACTCTAAAATATGCCTTATCTCCTACTGCATAAGCATTTATAGCGGAGATATTCACTTCAACTCCAGATGCAGCACTGGTTACCTCTGCTAACATTCCTACCCTATTCTCTGTAACTACCAAGAGTTGCTTTGTTTTTGATACTTGTGCCATTCCTTATCACCTCCTATCCTCATCACCGTTCTGCTTCACAAAGCAGAACGACGGAGATAAACAGTTCAAACAATTTTACAGTACTATGTTAAAATTTAGTCTTTTTTTGATTCTTCCCTGTGCCCTTTAGGGTACCTGTGCCCTAAAGGGTATAAGATACAAAAATTTAATGCGTTGTCTTTCTGTGTGCATCCATTTTTAACAAAGTCCTATAATTTTATTTATATTGCTATCTTTCCTGCTTACACCTCTTATTCTTCCTGAGTAGTTTGCTACTCATCAGGAAGTTGGTGTTGCGTTTCATCAAATTCTTCTATAGCTTGCTCTTCATGGAATTGAAGTTCTACTCCCTCCATAAATTTTTCCATAAGTGATACTTTCCTTCTCGCTGTAATTACAGTAAGAGATATGGAGGTAAGAATGAATATTGTAGCAAAAATTACGGACATCCGGATTACAAAAGCCGCGGTCTTGGCTCCAAAGACAGTCTGTGTTGCTGAGCCACCACCAAAAGCTTCAGATAAACCTCCTCCTCTCCCGGACTGAATCAAAATAACAAATATAAGAAGTATGCAAGCTAATACATGAAATACAATCATTACACTATACATTTTGTC
The DNA here is from genome assembly GCA_964404995.1 of uncultured Planctomycetia bacterium. Taxonomy (GTDB): domain Bacteria; phylum Omnitrophota; class Gorgyraeia; order M55B152; family CAYOMG01; genus CAYOMG01. The sequence continues at coordinate 1,193 of CAYOMG010000106.1, forward strand.
ACCTACCCTTTAGATAAAAGATTAAACTTTCTCAAATTACAATATACAATACACAAATTACAAACAATATACAATTACAAAATTATCCACCACAAATCATCGGTGGACCCGCCAAAGATTTGTGGCGGGCAATTACCAAAACAAAACATTTTATTCGCTAAGTTTGTAATTTTGGTCATTTGGTATTGTAATTTGGAATTTGCGATTTACCAGAGTAAACCCGGAAAGTTTTTCTAATTATTTGTGTAAAGGTATCTATGTTCAGGCTTCCCCCTCCAACTAATGCACCATCTTTTCTTTCATAAGTTCTTCTATATTTTCAGGGCTAACACTTCCACCATATTGAATTCTCAGTATTGAAGAAACATTTACATCATAGATATCCGAAATCAGCTTCCTGATAAATTTATGAACTTCTTCTGCCTGCTGTGGTGTAGCATTTTTGCCTGTTCCAATCGCCCAGACAGGTTCATAGGCTATTATAACATTTATTATATCTTCTTTGGAAATTCCATCTAATCCGCCTCTTATGTGCTCTTCTACTATATCAAAAGTCTTGCTATTTTCCCTTTCTTCGAGTTTTTCTCCAACACACATTATGGGAATAAGACCACTATTCAAAACGGCTTTAACTTTTCTATTCACATCTTGATTGCTTTCATTGAAATATTTCCTTCTTTCCGAATGACCAATTATAACATATTCGCAGCCAGCATCTTTTAGAAGCTTACCAGAAACCTCTCCAGTATAAGCACCCTCTTCTTCCCGGAAGATGTTCTGGGCACCAAGTTTTATATTAGTCTCATTAATCATACTTGAAATTTCATTTAAAGCCGTAAATGGAGGGCATACTACAATATCTACAGAATTAATATCATAAGTTTCTCTTTTTATCCCATTTACTAATTGTATGGCTTCAGGTATAGTTTTATTTAATTTCCAATTTCCTGCTATTATAGGTTTTCTCATTGCACCTTTACTCCGTTAGAAGGCCCCGTCCGTAAGGGCGGGGATGAGGGTTTTCTGAATGAGTGATTTGGGAGGAGTTTACTTTATTTCTGTCAGTCAACGCTGCAATTCCTGGAAGAGTCTTACCTTCTAAATACTCAAGCGATGCGCCACCGCCGGTAGAAACATGAGTCATTTTATCTTCCAATCTTAATTTAACAATGGCTGCCTGCGTATCGCCACCACCAATTATACTCGTAATTTGTAATGTAGATATAAAATTAGCAATTTCAGTAGTTCCTTTACTAAAATTTTCTATTTCAAATATACCTAAAGGACCATTCCAGACTACAGTTTTAGCATTTTGTAGAGTATCTTTAAAACTCTCTATAGTTTTCGGCCCTATATCTACCCCAAGCCATCCTTCAGGTATTCCTTTATTATCTGTTATTTTTGAAGGCGTGCATGAACTTATCTCGGTAACTATCAAATGGTCTTTGGGTAGTTTTATTTCAACACCTGCTTCTCCTGCTTTATCCAACAGCATTTTAGATAACTCTATTTTATCCTCTTCTAATTTAGAATTTCCAATTTTTACACCCTTAGCTTTTAAAAAAGTATAACTCATCCCTCCGCCAATAAGAATTGAATCTACTTTATTTAACAGATTTTCTATAACACCTATCTTATCTGATACTTTAGCTCCGCCTAAAATAGCAACAAAGGGTTTCTCTGGTGCCTTCAGGATTTTCTCAAAACTTTCTATCTCCTTCTGTAATAAAAATCCAGCTACCGTAGGTTGTAGAAATTGGGTAACTCCTGCTATGGAAGCATGCGCCCTATGCACTGTTCCAAATGCATCGTTTATATAAACATCTGCTAATTCAGCAAGTTGCTTAGCAAATTCTAAATCATTTTTTTCCTCTTCTAAATGAAAACGAAGGTTTTCAAGAAGAATAATTTCATTCTCTCCCATCCTGAATACTGTTTCTTTAACCTGGCTACCAATACACTCATCCAATTTTACAACTTTTATCTTGAGAAGCTCCTCCAGCCTTTTTGCTACATTATTCATCCTCAAATTATCTACAATTTTCCCTTTAGGTCTTCCCAGGTGACTCATAAGAATAGGTATACCTTTACTATCCAAAACATATTTTATGGTGGGCAGTGCTGCTTTTATCCGGGTATCATTGCTCACTCTACCCTCACTATCTAATGGAACATTAAAATCAACTCTTATTAGAACCCTTTTTCCTGCTAAAGCAATGTCTTTTATGCTAAGTTTTTCCATTCAGCCCACTCCTCTTCGTTACTACAGAGATTTATTGTAACATTTTATCTCATTTTGTCAATATGTTTCAGCAGTCTTTCCTTCATTTCTACTATCTACTTTTTCAAAACTTTTTACTATTTTCTCTACTTCCATCTCAGTTTTTTCTATTTTTTGTTTGCAAATTTTTACAAGTTCAACTGCTCTTTTCACTTTGCTGGATAAATCATCTACATCTATCTCGCCACTTTGAATATCAGTGAGTATCTGTTCTAATTCTTCAAGTGCGAGGGCGTATTTAATCTTTTCTTTACCCATTATATTTCTCCTTTCTCCTTAATCTCTTTTAATCTGCTTTTAAACTCTCCATCTTGAACAAAGGTAAAAATATCATCTTTAACTGCAACATCTTTTATACTCTTAATAGTTCTGCCTGCTTGTGTCCTTGTAATACTAAATCCTCTTTTCAGAGTATTAACAGGGTCAGCAATTTTGACGCTTTTGAGAATATTGTGTAAATTTTTAGAATTAGAGTCTAAAGTAACACATACTGATTTTCTCATATTGAGATATCTGTCCTCTAAATCTCTTTTCTCACTTTTTATAAAATTATCTACATTTAATTGTAACTGCATCATATTCTCTATTAAAATACGCATATGCACTTTCATAAATTTATTAGTCTGTGCTTG
>CAYOMG010000107.1:0-4079 GCA_964404995.1 uncultured Planctomycetia bacterium
TTATTTAATCCTAAACTTAAACCAATGGTAGTTACGGTTTTGCCTTCGCCTAATGGGGTAGGAGTGATAGCAGTTACATCTATATATTTGGCATTTCTATTTTTTTTAAAATTTTCTAATACTTCTAATCTAACCTTTGCTATATATTTCCCATATAATTCTAAATTATCCTCAATAAGCCCTAATTTTTCTGCAATTTCTACTATAGGTAAAAGCTTACAACTTTGCGCAATTTCTAAATCTGATTTTTGGCTCAAAAAAATCCCCTCCCTTTCATTTTCATGGACCCCGCAGAATTTCATTTGCAGGGGCTCTATTTTTCTACTCTTTACTCTTTACTCTTTACTCTTTACTCTTTACTCTTTACTCTTTACTCTTTAAGAGGATGGTTTTAAATTATAGGCAGAAATCTTCCTATCTAACCTATGGCGGGAAATTTCTAAAATTCTTGCAGTTTTACTTTTATTCCATCCTGTATTTTGAAGAATTTTTTCCATATACTGCATTTCCATATCTTTTAAGCTCATTGTCTCTGTCGGAATGGATATTTCTTCTCCAACTGGACAGATTTTTACTTCCACTGGTAAATGCTCAAGCCATATGGTATCAGTTTCAATTAGAACTATAGCTCTTTTTATCACATTACGCAGTTCTCTTGCATTTCCAGGCCAGTTATGTCTCATCAGATAACTCAAGGCAGTGTCAGATATTCCTTTTACTTTTTTACCAAAATTACGATTAAAATTTTGTATAAAATAATCTATCAACACAGAAATATCTTCTTTTCTTTCTCGTAATGGAGGGAGATTAATTTTTACTTCGTTGAGTCTATAATATAAATCATCACGGAATTCATCAAGTTCAACTTTTTTTAATAAACTCTTATTAGTAGCTGCAATAATCCTATTATCAACTTGAATAGTTCTCACTCCACCAACGGCTTCAAACCTTCCTTCTTCAATAATTCTTAATATTTTCGACTGTGCACTCAGGCTCATATCTCCAATTTCATCTAAAAATAGGGTTCCTTTATCAGATAATTCAAATTTACCTTTTTTACGCTTATCTGCTCCAGTAAAAGCTCCTCTTTCGTGACCAAATAATTCTGATTCTAAAAGTCCTTCTGGAATAGCCGCGCAATTAACAGCTATAAATGGACCATTACATCTTGAACTTCTCTTGTGTATTTCATGTGCCACCAGCTCTTTACCTGTTCCGCTTTCACCGGTTAAAAGCACAGTTACATCTGAATTGGATATCTTTTTAATAAGCTCAAATACCTCTTGCATACTCTTACTTTTACCAATTATTTTTCCAATGCCAGGGAATGTTTTTTCCATAATAGATGCCTATGGCGTTTTATCTCTAACGAGGTGAAAAATTTTTTATAGTTTTGGGGATTTTTTTATAATCATCAACTACTTTGAAAATATTCAAATGTTGTCTTTCTATATAGTTATGTTTTAGCATAATATTCGCAATCCATTTAATTAAATCTTGCCAGTACTTTTTATCTATTAATATTACAGGGAAGTTATGTATACGTTCTGTCTTAATTAAAGTGATTGATTCGAAGAACTCATCCATTGTGCCAAATCCACCAGGGAAAATTATAAAAGCTTTAGCATATTTAATAAACATAACTTTTCGTATAAAGAAGTACTTGAAATTTATCAATGTAGTAATATAATCATTAGGCTTTTGCTGAACAGGTATTTCTATATTTAGTCCGACAGATTCTCCACCAGCTTCTTTGGCTCCTTTATTAGCTGCTTCCATAATCCCTCCACCACCACCAGTTATAATTGTATAGCCTGATTTAGCTAATAAATAAGCCGTCTTATATGCTAATTTGTAATATTTATTGTTCTTGTGAGTTTTGCTTGAGCCAAATATGGAAACCGCAGGGCTTATTCCGGACAAAATTTCAAAACCCTCTACAAATTCACCCATTATTCTAAATATGCGCCATGGTTCCGCAGTAGTAAAATCTGTTTTTGTTATACTTTTTGCTTTTGCACTCATTCTATGTGTGGGGCCGGTGTTATCTGGTCTGATTTTAAATAAACAGTTTGAGTCGGGAATGCAAATTCTATCTTTTCCTCATCAAATCTTTTTAAGATTTCGAGGTTTATTTTCTCCTGTACTTCTAAAAACATTTGATATTTAGTATGCTTACACCAGTAAATAACCAGTATATCTAAAGAATGTGAACCAAATTCGTTAAAATATATCCAATAATTCTCAAGACCAGATGATTTTTTCATTATATTTCTTAAAATTTCTAACGCCTTCTTCATTTTTTCGAAACCCGTATCATAAGTAACTCCTATGGAAGTTAAACATCTAATATAAGGTCTTTTCTGTATATTATTTATAGAAGTATTTGCCATTTTACTGTTAGGCACAGTAACTAATGTTCCATCTAATGTTCTTATTCTGGTACTGCGTAACCCTATGGATTCAACAGGGCCATCAAAACCTTCAACTATAACTCTATCGCCAACCTGGAAAGGTCTATCTGCAAAAATAGTAATAGAACCAAAAAAATTTGCTATTATATCTTTCCCAGCCAAAGCAAAGGCAAGTCCACCTATACCTAAGCCTGCAAGTATTGATTTAACATCATAGTTCAAGTTATCAATAATAACTACACCAGCTAAAATTATAATAAAAAATTTTATAGATTTTTTTATTATAGGTAACAACTGATCATCAAATTTAGATTTTGTAAGTTTTACTTTTAGAGTTAAATAATCTACAAATACATCAGTTAACTTAATTATGAAATATGCAATATTTATTGCAACTAATACCTGGAGCGCATTGAAAGCTATATTCCGCAATGCTTCAGGCATATATAATATTGTTATTATCATATAAAAAGCTATTACAAATATAAGAAAGCTCAATGGTTTGTTAATAGCTTCTATTAATAAATCATCTAAAATAAACTTTGTCTTTTTGGCCCATTTTTTTAATCTATTTTTTATAAAATATCCTAAGAGTCTATTTATTCCCATAGATAGAATAACAACAAGAAAAACTAATAGGTATTGTAATAATGTATTTCCAAAAAAGGTATAGTTTAGTAAATTTTTTATAGCTTCCATATGTACCCTTAAAAACCCACAACCCCTACAAGAAAAGAGAGTGGTTATTTGTACGAACTACCACAAAAAATTTTGTTAAGAGCATGGATGAAAAACCCCGCACCTTTTGTATATTTTAGAGAATATGAATACTTTAAAGTGCGGGGTAAATTCAGCCAGCAGACTTATGTTTGCTCGCTTTGCTCGCTCCATAAGTCTGGGCTTCATTTATTTAAGGTATAGTCATTTTGGATGCAATACCATAAATTACCGGTATTTTCCAGTACTTACTCATCAATACCTGGACTATACCTACTACAGAAATACACACAATGCAGATAAACGAAATGAAAAAAATCAATTGACCTAAAATAGGTATCCAGAAAAGTAAAGAAGCAGCAACTAACCAGATAAACAATACAAGCCCTTGTTTTCCATGATGAATAGCAAATTTATTATCCCTTTTTAGAATAAGTGGAACTAAGCACAGGATAGAGAAATACGCCAGTATGGCAAATATTATTCCTTCTTTTACTTCTTTATCGACTTTCGCAACGCATTCTTTTTTATCTTCTACTTTTTCTTTTTCTTCCATATACATCCTCCATGGTTCTAATTAGGTTTTGTCAAAAACCCAATCGCGAACCTGCTTGTGCCGCAGGCCACGCTTAACGTGGCAGGTAGAGATCTCCGCCATAGACGAATCTGCCTCTGACATGATATCCGACCCGCGGCAACGGGCGCCATAAATGTCGCCCCTACAACTACTTAAAAAAAGAAACTTCTGTACTATAAATTACCATCATTGTAACATTATGTCAATGAAAATTCCCACCATGAAAATTTCCACCTTGCTCATTGCGCAGGATAATTATTCAAAATTATTTTGGTCTATCATAAGTAGTCCCAACCCACTACTGTCCGATTAAAATTGCAGAAAATGTTGTAACTTACGCAATATTATAACGTTACGCCGAATTTTTCTGC
>CAYOMG010000108.1:0-3989 GCA_964404995.1 uncultured Planctomycetia bacterium
CATAGAAAAGTGAACGATTATTTCGTCGTGCATAGCTCATACAAACAACTAAAGCTTTAGCTGGCATATTGTAGATTTCCGAGGAACTTAAATGGTAAAGACTTACACTATCATCAGGAGAACTAATAACTCTCAAAAATGATATAAGAACTTTAACCTCTTCTCTATTATAGAGTCCTTCATTCCCGGAAAATCTCCAGGGAATATTTTTCATATTTAAAGCCTTCAAAAATGGCTCTGCTCCTGCATTTGTCCGTACTAAAATACAGTAGTCTTTATAACTATATTTCTTAGAATCTACACCCTTATTTATTATTTCTGCACACCCATCTGTTTGATGTGAAAGAGTATCATAATGGAGATGTGTTATTTTTGGTCCTTTTTTTTCTACTGCTTTTAAGCTCTTATTAATATTTTCTTTAACCTCTAATCTATCAGGGTTGTTATATCTTATAAGTAGTGTGGCTGAGTCTAAAATGGTTTGTGTTGAACGATAATTTTGAGTAAGAACTATTTTGTGTGCATCAGGGTAAATATCCACAAAACCCATCACATTACTTAATGCTGCTCCTCTAAATTTATAAATACTCTGGTCATCGTCAGAACAAACACAAATATTTTTATGAGATGAGGCAAGAAGTTTTAACAATTCAAATTGTGCATGATTTGTATCCTGAAATTCGTCTACCAGAATATATTTAAATTTATCTTGATATTTTTTTAATATAGCAGGATGCTCTTGAAACAATCTTAAACAATAAACTATCTGGTCACCAAAATCAACTAAACCCTCCCTTGCCATAATATCTTGATAAATTTTGTAAGTCTTAGCAAGCTCTTCTTCTTTTTCAACTGTCTCTTTCAAAACTTTATCGTCAGGATTTTTTAAAAGTTTCGCTTTAAGCCTTTGGACATAATCTATGTAATCTTCTGAACTCACATCTTCATCCTTAGCGCGTGATATAAGATTAAGGATAGCCTGAATAAATTTTGTAGGATTACCTTTTGGTCGATAGAAAGATAGCGGAAACTGAAAAAGATGTTCACGGAAGAAAATAACCTGCTCTGGAGAACTCAGGACTTTTAAATCAGAAGAAAGTCCCAATTCTAATGCATTCTCATTAAGTATTTTATCTCCCAGAGAATGAAATGTGCTTATTTGCATCTGAGTATATCCATAAGGTACTAATATATCCACTCTTTCTTCCATCTCGCAAGCAGCCTGTTCAGTGAAAGTTAAAGCGAGAATCTCCTCAGGGTTCGCTTTTTTAGACGCTATCAAGTATGCAATTCTCCTGGTTAGAGCCAAAGTTTTTCCGGTTCCTGCACCTGCTATAATTAAAAGAGGGCCTTTATCAAAAGCTACAGCTTCTCTTTGTTCATTATTTAGACCTTCTAATATAGTGTTGATTAACTTATCCACGTCTAATGAGCACATCACTTAGCGAGCGCCAGCGAAGCTAAGTGATAAGTGCGAATTAGACCCCTCACCCAGCAACCCATAGCTCTCTTTCAAGTCGGCTGGGTGAGGGGTAAATTCAGACATACAATTTAGCTTGTTATTTCATAGCTGCGCTAAATTGTGTCTTCATTTAATCAGGGGGAGAATTTTTTTAGAAAATATTGCCTGCCAGCTATAATTAGAAACAACTTTTTTAAAAAGTGCAGCCTGAGAAGAGGACTTTAACTTCTTATGTATCCTTTTTGTAATTTCAGACGGTTTCATTTTTAAATCTATATATATAACTTCAGATTCTAAGGCAATTTCAGTAAGTGGTTTAATCTTAGATATAACAGTTGGGATACGACAAAGTCCAGCTTCAAGAACAGGGATGCCAAATCCTTCTCTTTTGGTTGGGAAAAGCAACACATCTGATAACCGATATAAACTTCTGAGAAGTGCATCTGTTACTTTCAATTTATCTCCTCGAGAATTTCTCTCTTCGTGTAGGAATACAACATATCTTTTTATATTCAACTTTTTGACTAAAGAGAGTAAAAATTTATAATAATTCATTGAATCCTTATTATGCGTATCAGGAGCTCCTGTAATTATAAGATATGCCTTGCATAAATTTTTATTCAAAAAATAAACTATTTTTAAAGCAAGCTCAATATTTTTCCTTTTTAAAATTCTTGTTGGATAAAATAAAACATAATCTACATTAAAGAGTTTATATTTATCAAAAATTGGCAATAGTTCATCAGATAGAGCTAAAAATTCTTTTATATCAACTCCATCCGGTATTACTTTAATCTTTGACGGATTTACTTTATACAGCCTGCTCAAATTCTCCTGCATAAATTTAGATATAGCTACATATTTTATTCTTGGGTTAAATTCTGTAAGAATATTGTAACAAGGTGTATTCTTCCACCTCTCCATATAATTTGGGTCACTAAAAGTAGTATCATGGGTCCAGGCAATAAATTTCTTATTTTTAAATTCCTTAGCTAGCTTATTCAAGGCAGAACTTAAGGGTAAATTAAAATGCATGGTAAATAAATTATGAGCTATTATAGTATCGGAGTCTTTCAAGGCTTGTTTTAATTTCATATAAATTTGTGTTTCTAATTTCTCAAAATCGGAAGTTTTTCTACCATTTAAAACTTGCTTAGATATTTCTCTATTAACAGAACTCATAGAATCCATATGATGTATTTTAATAAATTCAAGAGCTGGATGAAATTTTTTGCCTCTTCCTGCAACTATTTTAACCTTAAAACCATTAGCAAGAAAATGTTTGCTATGTGCAGAAATAATTACTTCTACACCACCTATTACCGGCCAACAACTATAATGGAGAATTGCAATCTTAGATTTTTTCATCTGTGCTCATCTGTGGGATAATGTAAAAAGTACGGGGAATAATTTACATTATCCTATAACTTCAACACCGCAAGAAATGCTTCCTGGGGAACTTCTACATTGCCTAATTTTTTCATCTTTTTTTTGCCTATTTTTTGTTTTTCCCAAAGCTTTCTCTTGCGTGTAATGTCACCGCCATAACATTTCCCTGTAACATGTTTCTTGATGGGTCTCACGGATTCTCTGGCAATAATTTTAGAACCTATACTCGCTTGAATTACTACTTCAAATAGTTGTCTTGGGATTAACTCTTTCAATTTGCTCACTAAAGCTTTTCCTTTTACATAAGCTTTATCCTTACGCACAATAAAAGATAAAATATCCTGAGGTTTTTGATTTATCAATATGTCTAATTTTACTAAATCAGAAGGTCTATATTCCTTGAATTCGTAATCTATGGAACCATATCCCTTAGTAATAGTTTTAACCTTATCATAAAAATCGACTATTATTTCCGATAATGGAAATTCATAAATTAATTTGATTCTATCCCCCTCTAAATTTTGTGTGCTTTTGTATATACCTCTGCGAGTTATAGAAAATTCCATAATTTGCCCTAAATTCTCGGGTGGAATCATAATAAAAGTAGCAATGATAGGTTCTAAAATTTTATCTATAAGGCTCCGCTCAGGCATCTTGGCTATGTTATCTAATTCAATAGTATCCCCATTCTTAGTCCTTATCTGATAAACTACCTGTGGAGTAGTAATTAATAAATTCATACCATATTCTCTTTCCAATCTTTCCTGAGTAATTTCCATATGTAATAATCCTAAGAATCCACACCTAAAGCCCATTCCTAATTGAGTTGCACTTTCAGGTTGATAAATAAATGAGGCATCATTCAATTTAAGCTTTTCCATGGCTTTTCTAAGCGCAAGATAGTCTTTACTATTCTGTGGATATATTCCACAGAAAACCATAGGTTTTGCCTTTTGATAGCCGGGGAGTGGAGAGAGTGCAGGGTTATCTACTGAAATTACAGTATCCCCATTTATTACTTCTTGAGGATTGCGTATATTACAGATAATATAACCACACTACCACATTCTAAAATATCTATTGTTTTAAGCTCGGGTTTAAATACTCCAACTTCTTGCACTTGATAAGTTTTACCCGT
>CAYOMG010000109.1:0-3987 GCA_964404995.1 uncultured Planctomycetia bacterium
GACTGCCAATTTAGTAATTACTTTAAAAGAGGCAGGTGCAAATGTTGCTTTGTGTGCCTCTAATCCTTTAAGTACTCAGGATAGCGTAGCCAGCTCTTTAGTAAAACATTACGAAATTTGTGTATTTGCTATAAACGGAGAGGATAAAAAAACCTACTACCGACATATTCAAAATGTACTTGATATAAAACCTAATATAACTATGGATGATGGTGCAGATTTAATTTCAACTCTTCACGGAATGCGAAAAGATACTTTAAATTATGTCTGGGCGGGGACAGAAGAGACCACCACCGGCGTAAACAGGTTAAAAAGTTTAGAAAAAGAAAATAAATTGGAATATCCGGTAATAGCCATAAATAATGCGTCAACAAAATATCTATTTGATAATAGATATGGCACAGGACAATCTACAATAGATGGGATAATTAGAGCAACTAATAAGCTAATAGCAGGGACGAATTTTGTTGTATGTGGATATGGCTGGTGTGGGAGAGGTATAGCAATGAGGGCTCGCGGTATGGGTGCAAGGGTAATCGTAACGGAAGTAGAGCCTTTAAGAGCACTTGAAGCTACTCTTGATGGATTCCAGGTGCTTCCTATGAGTGCGGCAAGCCGCATTGGTGACATATTAGTAACAGCTACTGGAAATATAAGCATAATAAGAAAATCGCATTTTAGACTTATGAAAGATAAAACTATACTTGCAAATGCTGGACACTTTAATGTAGAGCTAAACTTAGATGATTTAGAAAAATTGTCCTGTAAGAAGAAGAAAGTAACAGAACACATAGAGGAATATACGCTTCATTCTAAAAAAAGAATATATCTCCTTGGTCAGGGGAGATTGATAAATTTAGTTGCTGCAAGTGGACATCCTGCCGAGGTGATGGATATGAGTTTTGCCAATCAGGCTTTAACTTGTGAATTTATTGTAAAAAATAAATATAAATTAGAAAAAAAAGTCTATTCTGTGCCAGAGAAAATAGATAAAATAGTAGCTCAGCTTAAATTAAAATCTATGAATATAGATATTGACACTCTCACAAAAGAACAGAAAACCTATCTTTCTTCCTGGAAATCAGGAACTTAATTTATGCTTGACTTACACATACATTCATTATTAAGTGATGGTGCGCTTCTTCCAACGGAAGTGGCACGACGATATGAAATCAAAGGATATAAACTAATAGCTTTAACTGACCATGTTGACACATCTAATGTAGAGGATGTAGTATTAAATACTTTAAAAGTATGCAAAGATATAAATAATTGTATGGACATAAGAGTGATTCCTGGCGTTGAACTTACACATCTTCCGCCAGATGAGCTTGGAAGTATGGCCAGGTATTGTCGTTCTAAAGGAATAAGAGTAATATTAGTACACGGTGAGACTATTCTGGAGCCAGTTAAAAAGGGAACTAATAGAAAAGCAATTGAAGCAGGTGTTGATATTTTAGCCCATCCAGGGCTAATTAGTGAAGAAGATGCAAAACTTGCAAAAGAAAAAGGTGTTTTTCTTGAGATTACTTCAAGAAAAGGGCATTCACTTACTAATGGATATGTGGTTCAAATGGCAAAGAAAACAGGTGCTAAGCTTATTTTAGATAATGACTCACATGTCCCAGCGGATATTTTTGCTATAGAAGAATTAGAAATGATAGCAAAAGGTGCAGGGCTTTCTGAAGAGGAATTGAAGATAGTATTTAAAAACTCTATGGAATTTGCTAAAGATTTAGTAGGACTTTGTTAAAAATGGATGCACACAGATATTCTCCCGTAGATATCAGTGTGCACCTGCGTTTTTGCTTGACAATTAAATAGCTTGCTGTTATCTTTGAAATAGTGAAGCAGAAACTGAATAAGCTGAATAACAAAAAGCGGGGGGATTGTTATGATAAAGAGCAAAAGGATATATATTTTAATACTAATTGTATTTATGGTTTTTGTTACTGGTTGTGCTACTCTACAAAGAGCATTCCCACGAAGAATTAGAGAAGAGGCACTTGAAGTAGCTCCCTTATTGAGGTTTAGCGATATTCCTGTTCCTGCAAGATTTAAAATCTTATATGAAGACTCATATAGTTTCCAGACAGATAGAGTAAGAGTTGCACTTTTGAGGTATACAGGAAGGCAAGCTCCTGATTTAGTCAGGCAGTTTTATAAAGACAATATGTCTTTATATAATTGGACCTTAGTTAATATAATTGAACATGATAGAATTATTATGCTCAATTTCGAAAAAGAGGACGAGAGTTGTATAATTACAATTGAAAGGGCTCGTGCAAGAACTAATATTACTATTGCTCTTTCGCCTAAGTCCAGTGGCAGTACTGAATTATTCCCTGTGAGAAAATAATTTCAACGCAGAATCTTACAAAAATACTCAAAAAATACTCAAAAAAATACTTGACAAGAAAAGTTAGCTGTGTTAATTTTAACGCATAACGCACTGACACAAGACACAGAAGACAACTTAGAAGTGCAAAGAGGTGGTGTGTTTAGTTCCGGCTTTACCATCATAGATAGCTTCAATCCAGGCAAAAAGTGAGGTGATGAAAAATATAGCCACGGGGTTATTGATTATGATGATGAGTTATAGATAAAAGGATAAGTTCATCCGGAGTATTTTTTAAATACTCGGATTTAAGAGAGTCGAAGTAAAATTCGATACATAGATTTTTTGGCAGTTTAATTAAATTGAACTATAAAGGAGGAGATAAATTATGAGTAAGAAACTAACTATACTCTGCACATTAGCGTTTTTGGTAGCTTTTACGCTACCTGCATACGCTGCTGTAGAGCATATAAGGGTTGGTGGAGACATTACTGTGTATGGTCTGCACCAGGCTGACTTAGACTTAAAGGATACCGGAGATGAAGATACATTCTTTGCCACTATTACTCGTGTTAAAGTAGAGGCAGACCTTACAGATGATGTTGCCGCAACTGTTAGATTACTTAATGAGAGACGCTGGGATGCTGAACTGGATGCACAAACTGACATATATTTAGACCTTGCCTACATTACATTGGCAGATTTTCTTTATTCTCCGATGACTTTAAAAATTGGTCGTCAGGATTTAAGATATGGCAATGCTTTGATTATAGGTGACCCGGATACTAATGTAGCTGTTAGAGCTGGTGACCTTGATAATACAACTGCTGAGTTTCTCTCAGCTCGTAAATCGTTTGATGCAATAAGAGCTATCTGGGACTATAATCCCTGGATAATTGATGCCGTTGCTATAAGAATAGATGAGGGTTTTAAGGCAGCAGGAGATGTAAATGTTTATGGAGTTAATTTAGCTTATGATGGTTTTGTTAACTATGAAGCAGAAGCTGAAGGATATTGGTTTATAAAAGATGATGACGGGACACCTGAGAAAATAAATGTTATAGGTTTAAGGGGTGGTTTTGTGCCAGGCGAAGGTTTAACACTTGATGGAGAAATTGCTCATCAGTTTGGTGATACTGCTGATCTAGGCGTTGAACGGGATGCATGGGCATTAGATTTGGCTGGTACATATGCTCTTGGTGATATACATGAAACAGTTTTAAGACTTGCCTATAGTTATAGATCAGGTGATGATGCTGCTACAGGCGATGACCAGGCATGGGATCCAATGTATGAAGACCAGACTCGTGGTATGATTGCAGATTATCTCTTTGGTAAACAGGGTGTAAGTTCAAATGCTCGTATCATCAATCTTGGTGCCAGCATTAAGCCTATGGTAGGTGTAACACTTGGGATTGATTGGTTTATCTATCGGTTAGATGAGGAAATTGCTGGTATTGGTGCTATTGATGGTAATGTTGGTGTTGGCCCCATCGGCCCAAACCACATAACTTACGATTTGCTTGTAGATGATGATTTTGGTGATGAGGTTAACTTGAGTTTAGTCTATGATTATACTGAGGATGTCCAGTTCGGTTTAATTGCGGGCTGGTTCTGGCCAGGTGATGCATTTGATGTAGCAAATAATG
>CAYOMG010000110.1:0-3938 GCA_964404995.1 uncultured Planctomycetia bacterium
TACATAATCATCCACACCATCAAAACTCAATGCACCTCTACTTACTCCATAAGTCTCTGCAGTGGTATCAAATGCTATCATATACTTAGAATGTCCCATTCTTGCTCTTTCCTGAGCTAATCTTATATGCTCTCTAATTTGTTCTGCGGCAGCACTAACTCTCATATATTTAGAATGTCGTAACAATCTGGGTGAGACTACCGCCAGGAGTATAGCAATTAGACTAATTACTACCAATATTTCAATGAGCGTAAACCCCAAATTACACATTTTAGGTCTTGCTTGTTTTGTGTAATTTGCGGTAAAGGTAAATGCTGATTTCTTTGTGAAATAGCTCATATTATTGTTCGGTTAGCGGTTAGCGGTTTTCGGTTAACGCAAACCGCACAACGCTATTTATATACATCCTTTCTTAATTTTATCCTATATATGATAATCAGCTTATTCTCATTATCAATCCTGTAAAGAATTCTTACCTTACCCTTTCTGATTCTATAACCTTCCTGAGTGGATAATTTCTGGCAATTAGGTGGTCGAGGATTAATTTTAAAATCAAATATGCTTTTCTTTATATTATCAAATATCTTTCCTCTAAATTTATCCAGGTCTTTTTGAGCCTTTGGTATGATTTTAATCTCATACATTTCTTTGTTTAAGATATTGTTCAAAACTTATAGCTTCTTTCTCTTGAGACTTCAATTTTTTAAAATCTAATAAATCTTCTATCATCTCTTCTCTCTCTAGCTTTTCTTCTAAAGCTTTTTGAACAAAAAATCCTTGCTTTATTCCATGCTCATTACAAAATTGCTTCACTCTCTTTCGTATTTCAGGAGCTATTTTAACTGCAAATGAGATTGCACTCATTCTTCCTCACCTCCACTTAAAACTATACCATATTAAACCTCAAAAAGTCAAGAAAGAAGTTTACTAAAATAAACTTTAGTAAACTTCTTTCCTTTAAATCGTATATCTTCTCGCTCAATGTTCTGCCTGCCCACTAGTGCCTCCTCATCCCCTCTATCATCTTCAAAGCTCTTTTTGCTTGTTCTAAATCTGGCCTAAATATTAGAGCTCGCCTTAACAAGCTCTCTGCTTTATCTAATGCACCTAAGTCAATATATATTGCAGCTAAGTTATTGTAACTTTCTGCATATTCCGGACGAAGTCTTATAGCTTCCTCAAAGGCTTCCATAGCTTCACTTCTTCTTCCCAGGACATCATAAATGTTACCTAAGTTAAAATGAAATTCTGGCCTGTGAGGAGCCATTCTTACAGCTACTTCTGAATGGTCCAATGCTTTCCTGAATAATCCCTTGCTAAAATACATACCAGCTAAGTTATTATGTGCTTCAGGAGGACCTACCCCACCGAAGGAGAGTGCTTTTTTATATAATTGGTAAGCCTTTTTGGTATATCCTTTTTGTGCATATAGATAGCCTAAGTTATTATAACTCATCCTTAACCTTGGATTAATTTCAATAGCTTTTTTATAATAAAGAATAGCTTTATCAATTTCCCCTTTTTGTTTATATACATTTGCCAGGCTATGATATATTATTCCTACTTCTGGATTAATTATTATAGCCTGCCTAAAAGCATGCTCTGCTTCGTTATGAAGACCAAGTGCATTAAATAAAAGTCCCTTATGTAAGAAAGAATAGGGAAAGGGTCTCCTTCTAAGCCCCGTTAGAAGGTTTGAAATGGGTCTTAAAATAGAGCCTTCTAACGGCGTAAATATAGAAGGCTTGTCCACAAATTTTGCCTTCTCCTTATATCCTTCTAATTTAACTTCATATTTGTCTATAATATTTCTATTAACAGGAGCATCTTTTATAAATATTAGTGAGAAAAAATCAAAATAGACTAACTTCCAGTCCTGGTCTCTATGCAATCTATCAAGCAATGCGCTATCTCTTAATCTTAGAAAAAAGTAATTTATGTCAAATTCTCTAACCAGTATGTCAAATGTAGCAGGATAAACAAAAGCATTAGAATAAAGTCTTAATAGATTTTCTCCATATACATGAGTCCTTCCATCTATAAATACTCTGTGTTCTGGATATAGGTGATATGTGAAATAGTGTCCGAAGCCAAATGTATTGAAAACATTGCCTTTTATATTATTCTCTTTAATAAATTCTATCGCACCTCTGGGATAAAACTCTGAGACTCCAAAACCAAAATCTTTTACTATTTTACCATTTACATAATATGTAGAAGATAATACATCCCAAAAATAAAAGGAAATAACAAATACTCCTGATAAGAGAGTTGCTCCTTTCAAGTAATTTGAAATAGTTAAAAGTCTGAGATTTCTTTGTAAAAATTTTCTTATAGAAGGCAGCATTGAAGCTATATTATCCGAGACAATTGGTATAGATATTAAGGCGAACCAAGCAGTTGCTCTATTGGCTTTCATAGAAAGCATCAGAAATACTACAAATAGAAGCAAGTAACTTAACTTATGTCTTTTTATATTTAACAAAACAGTAATGGTTACACACAATACAAGTAGCTTATAATAGAACCAGTCTAATGATAGGATAGATTCTATAGTAAATGATAATGGAGGAATTAACTCACTTATACCACCGACCATTAAGTCTGCATGTTCTCCAAGAAATATTAACATCTGATAGCCCATTGAGAAAATTCTAACACCATAAGGATTAACACAGACTGCTATCAGAGAAAATATCCCTACATATAATAACCTTGACCAGTCTTTAGCAGTTATATCAGCTCTCTTATTCCATTCAAGGGGGAGTTTAACCTTCCAACTCAAAAGTTCTCCAATAATAAATATAAATATCAAACCAAGACCTAAAAAAGATAACAGATGTATATTCACCCATATAATTTGTAAAAAAGGAAGTAACCAGATGAGTTTATCTTTTTTTATTGTATATCTTGAGAGAATACTTAAGTAGCTCGCTATAAAAAAATAAGACACAATCTGAGGTCTTACCATAAACCTCCCACTTATTACTAAAACTATCAATAGTAAAAATATAAGAGAGGAGAGTTGAAGTTTAAACCTTTTTCCTATTTTATATAATATAAAAAATGTAAAAAATATAATTAAACTTTTAAATATAATAAGTCCTGCAGGACCAAACCATGAATATAAAGGATAGATTATTATTCCAAATAGCCAGGAAGGGTTAGGCCAGAAGCGGTTTTGAGCAGTAAAAGAGAAGACATCCAGACGGGGAAATGAGAGAGTGGTTAATATATATCTTCCTGTAGATAAATAACTCCAGACATCAAAGGAGGAGATTTTATGGAAGGAAAAAAGAAGAACAAGGGCAAATATTAGAAAGGTAAATAGTTTTAATAATAAGCTATATAAATTTTTGGGGTTATTTGACACACTTTTTTATTAATGCAATTGCTGGTGTTAAGTGTTAAGTGTAAAGTGTAAAGTGTAAAGTGTCAAAAATCTTCCCTGACACCTGACACTTGACACCTAACACCTCTAAACCAGCCTGTAGCCTGTATCAATCTATCTTAGGTACTGTCATCTTTATACTTCTCCGACCTATAAGCGTCTCAAAACCAATATCCTTCTGAACCTTTCCCGTGAAAGTTATTATATTATACTGACGAACATTTCTTGGTCTTGGCTGGCGCGGGACAGCTACACGGTCTGCTATCTCATCCGCACCGAGGGCTATGTTGAGAATGCGGACTTCGTCGATGATGCCGTTGAAAGGCGATGCACCACTTCTACTACCAATAAAAAAATCTCTTGTAACTGGATAATAAGTTGGTAATGTTAGTGAACCAACTAAATTTCCATTTAAAAAAGAACTGCCAAGATTAGTTGCTCTGTCAACAGTAACTGCAATATGCTGCCAAGAATAAAGAGTAAAAGTAATGCCAGGTGCAAAAGCAGCTCCACCTGTTGGGCTACCAAATATAAAATTTTTTCGGTT
>CAYOMG010000111.1:0-3894 GCA_964404995.1 uncultured Planctomycetia bacterium
AAATTATGGAATTATGAGGTAGGTTTTAATCACCAATTTACTGAGGCAGCGAATTTTGATATCACCTACTTTATTATGGAGGCAGAGGATTTTATCCGCCCCGTTGGGACTCCCCCTAAATTCCAAAATATTGATGAGGTAGATTTTAGAGGCGTGGAGGCGACACTGGAGTATGTATTTTCGCAAGCTCTTACTTCCAGATTATCCTTCAGCCACTTAGATTCAGGAAAATATACTCAGGGAAGGCCGGAGAACAAGGTAGATTTAGCTCTGTTCTATAAGAGGGATAAATTTGCTCTTTCTGTGGTTGGTCAGTATGTTGACAATTACTTCGCCAGGGATGACAGAAAAGATGCCATCCCCAATTTTTTCCTCTTGAATACCAAGATGATTTATAATATCTCTCCTGCTTTTGAAATATTTTTAGCCACGAATAACCTTCTTAATGTAGAGCATAAGAGATATGTTGACCTTCCTGGGGCGGCAGGTGGTGTTTATACTCAGCCAGGAAGAACGATTTCTTTCGGGTCAATTTACAAATGGTAGATTATAGACGTTTAGGTTTCTGGTTATTAATTTACCTTTTTGTCCTGGGAGTAGCTACCAATTCTCTTCACGGCCAGGACCAAGAAGGTAGAGCGATTAAGGTTGTAGTCACAACCTCCTTAATTGCAAGTATTGTTCAGGAGATAGGGGGGGATAGGGTTGAGGTGGTTACTATTGTGCCTTTTGGCATGTGTCCGGGGCATTTTGACATAAGACCTGGAGATGTTAAAGTGCTGGAGGAGGCTCAGGTAGTGCTGAAACATGGATTCGAAGGTGAACTATTTGTTGAGGATATGTTGAAATTGGTTGAAAATCCCGATCTGGTGAGGACAATCCTAAGTGTTGAGGGTAATTGGATGGTGCCTGAGGTTTACATTCAGGCTATAGACAAGATTGTTGAAGTTTTATCTCAGGTTGAGATAGAGTATGCCGAGCTCTTTAAATACAATGCATTAGATTATAAGAAAGAGATTGTTAGTCTTGCCAGACAGATCCAGCAAGAGGCTGAAAGATTAAGGGTTAGTGAGATTAAAGTGGTATGCGCAAGGATGCAAGCTGAGTTTGTAGAGTGGCTCGGCTTTGAGGTTGTGGCTACTTACGGCAGGCCGGAGGAGCTTACGCTGAGAAAACTTAAAGAGATAATAGACAAGGCTAAAGAAGCAAATGTGAGGCTGGTAATTGATAATCTTCAGAGTGGACCGAGAGCCGGGGTTCCTATTGCTGATGAAATTAGAGGAATCCATGTTGTTCTGACTAACTTTCCGCAATATTTTATGGGGAGGCTTTCTTATCCGAAGTCTTTGAAAGAAAACGCCTTCAACCTATTCCAAGCGCTCAGAGAATGAATCTCCTTGTAGATATTCAGGATATAACTGTTTCTTACCGGGAAGATGTAGCCCTTAATTCTATCTCTTTGGAGATATATGAAGGAGAATTTATAGGGGTTGCCGGACCTAACGGAGCAGGCAAGACCACGCTCCTGACAGCAATAAATGGGTTAGGGAGGTTGCTTAGAGGCTCAGTGGATATATTTGGAATTCGGATGAATGCAAGGTCCGCGACTGGAATTAGAAAAGAGATTGGATATGTGCCTCAAATGCTTAATATCGATCCCCGCTTGCCTTTGAGGGTAAAAGAGGTAGTTATGATGGGCAGATATGGCAGAATAGGACTTCTTAAAAGACAATCTTCTAAGGATAAGAAGATTGTTGACGAAGTGATAGGTTTGGTAGGTATTAGAAATCTTCTTAACCGGCCTATAGGTCATCTCTCGGGAGGAGAACAGAAAAAGGTGGCAATAGCCAGGGCATTAACCCAGGAACCCAGGATATTATTATTGGATGAACCCCTTTCCAACTTAGATATAAATGCTCAAGCCAACATCCTAAAACTTATAGATATAATCCATCAAAAGAAGCGATTAACCACTATAGTGGTAATGCATCATCTTTCTCTTCTACCAAAAAACTGCTCCAGAATGATTCTGTTAAAGGATGCTAAGATTATTTTCGATGGCCTTATGGATGAGGCTTTGGATGAGAAGATTCTTTCTAAACTGTACGGGTGCCGGGTAGAAGTTATCAAGAATATCCATGGTGTTATCATTCGGGCCGGAGGGCAAATTCCCTAATGTTAGAATTGCTACAATATCAATTTATGCAGAACGCGATACTTGCCAGTATCTTAGGAGGGGTTAGTTGCGCTATCATTGGGGTTTTTGTGGTTACTATGGGGATACCCTTTTTAGGTGTATCAATGTCCCATTCTGCCTTCGCCGGAGCGATTTTAGGACTTCTTTTAGGGATAGATCCTTTTATTATGTCTCTCTTATTTTGTATTTTAGCCAGTTTTTTAATTGGTCCTATTGCTGATAAGGCTGATTTTAATCCGGATATGGCTATAGGAATAATATTCTCGGTTATGCTGGGATTAGCCTTTTTATTTTTGGCAATGATTCCAGGGCCAAAAACAGAAGCTTTGTCTCTAATCTGGGGTAGCATCTTGACTATTACGAGGACAGATGTTGCATTGATGGGTGTGGTTGCTTTTGTGGTGATAACTCTTTTATTTCTTTTCTTCAAGGAGATACAGGCGGTCATATTTAACCGGGAGATAGCCCGCTCAGTTGGCATACCGGAGCGTTACATTTACTACGGAGTTTTATTCCTTTCAGGGACAATAATTGCTGCCAATCTTAATACCATTGGGGGGTTGTTAATATTTAGTTTGATTATTAATCCCGCTGCTGCAGCGTATCAATTGACTTATAGCTTAAGAAATATGTTTCTTCTTTCCGGGCTTTTTGGCGTTTTTTCTTGCCTGCTTGGCTTAAGTTTCTCTTATCTTTTTAATTTTTCCGCAGGGGCGATTATAATTATTACCTCAAGTTTCATATTCTTTCTCTGTTTGATATTTTCGCCCAAAAAGAGACTAAAGAAAATTCACCGGGAAGAGATTTTGGCTGGAGATATGAATCCAGTTAGGTGTGCCAAGATAAGTGTTTTCAGCAATCTAAAGAGATTTCTAACGGGGTGAAGATATGAAAGATAGAAAGCGCAGGTTTTTTGATGATTTAGCTTGCGACTGGGATGATTTATATTATAAAGATAAAGAAATTCATCGTAAATTGGATGAGTTCATTCTTAAATTCAATATAAAAGAAGGCGCCAGGGTTCTGGATCTTGGCTGCGGCACAGGAATAATCTCAGGAAAACTTTCCATGTTAACAGGAAAAGGAGGTAGAGTTTTTTGCTGCGACTTTTCTTTATCAGTGCTTAAAGTAGCAAAGGAAAAGAAGCAAGGAGACCTTATCTTTATTTGTGCTGATGCCAAATGCCTGCCTTTTAAATATGGCTTTTTCGATAGTATAGTCTGTTTTTCCTGTTTTCCCCATTTTGAAGATAAATGGAAGATAATAAAAAATCTGAGTCAGATTCTAAAAAGGGGAGGTTTCCTGGTTATTGGTCATCTTTTAAGCAGCAGAGAGATTGCTGAAACTCATAGGCGAGTTAATGGCGCAGTTTCCAGGGATAAGATGCCCTCAAAAAGGTGGATGATTATGAATCTTGAAAGAACTGGGTTCAAGATTTTAGAATTTTTGGATAAAGATGGGTTTTATCTGCTTCAGGCAGAGAAAAGGCTGGCTACGCTGAGATCTTTATCAGGACAGAAGTTTTAGCAATTATCGATAACCACAGGATTCACTGAATACTTACGTTGCCGCTACTTTCTTTCTACTCCTATGGGCCCAATCATCAAGAAGGCTATAGATGGTGGGCACCACAATCAGGGTCAGGAGGGTGGAGGCAAATAATCCGCCGATGATGGCTATCGCCATAGCAGAGCGCA
>CAYOMG010000112.1:0-3846 GCA_964404995.1 uncultured Planctomycetia bacterium
AAAGCGGACAGATCACTTGTTAGAAAAAGCGGACATCTTGACATGTTAATTACACATTTAATTAAAATTCCTTGATTCTTACATAACTCTATGATATAAATGGGCTATGATTAAAAATCTTAAAAATTCTTAAAGATCCAAAAGATACTACTTGATTTGGAGTGTTAAAAATGAATAGAGAAGAACTCAAAAAAAAGATTGTCTTAACTCTTAAAAGATATGGGGCAAAAAGAATAGCAATTTTCGGATCTTACTCAAGAGGTGAAGATAACCCCGAAAGTGATATAGATATTCTTATTGAATTTTCAGAAAGAAAGAGTCTTCTTGATATTGTAGGAATAGAACAGGAGTTATCTGAAAGCTTAGGTAGAAAGGTAGATTTGCTGACTGAAAAGTCCATAAGCCCATATCTAATTGAGAGAATTAAAAAAGAAACAGTGGTGATTTACGAATGAAGAAAGATAATCTTGTATACCTGAGGCATATTTTAGATTGCTTACATCGAATTAAAGAATATACCAAGAAGATGAGATACAATGATTTTATGAATAATGCTTTGGTTCAAGCTGGTGTAATTAGAGAGATTGAAATAATAGGAGAAGCTAGCAAAAGATTATCTAAGGAAATCAAAGAAAAATATCCAGATATACCCTGGAAGAAGATGGCTGGGATGAGAGATAAAGTGATACATGATTATTTTGGTGTTGATTTGGATGCTGTATGGGATACAGTTGAAAATGATATTCCAATGTTGAAGAATAAAATCGGAAGTATAATTGCGAAAGAAGAAAAAAATAAGTGAAATATACGACGCCACACTTTGAACACTCACTGATTAATCTAAAAGCCAGGTCAGTATCAGACTCTGCTGAATATGTTATTCTCTCCTTCCACATTTATGATTAAAATTCCTTATTAAAGATATCTATGTACCCTATCCTATTTAAAATTGGGCCAGTTACAATTTATACCTATGGATTTATGCTCGCTGTAGGTTTTGCAGTAGGGATGTGGCTTGCTTTGAAACAGGCAAAGCAAGAAAAAATAAGTCCAGCTAAATTAATAGATTTATTCTTATGGATTATTATTTCGGCTTTTGTAGGTGCAAGGATAGGATATATTTTCACACAATGGAATTATTTTTTAAATCACCCATTTAGGACATTTTTTGCACGTCATGGCTTTGCTTTTTACGGAGGTTTTATTACTGCTTTTCTTGTTGGCATTTGGTATGTGAAAAAAAGTAGGTTAGATTTGTGGAGGGTTGCAGATATTTTAGCTCCATCTATAGCTATAGGATACAGTATAGGAAGATTGGGCTGTTTCTTTTATGGATGCTGTTTTGGTATGCCAACAAATAGCTGGATAGGTATATCTTTCCCAGAAGATAGCCCTGCTGGATTGCTAGGTGTTCCTGTGATTCCCACTCAGCTTATTTCATCTTTAGTATCAGTTAGTATTTTTTGTGTTTTGATTATTGTAAGAAGGTATAGAAAGTTTATTGGAGAGATTTTCTGGCTTTATGTTATTTTATATTCTGTAAGTAGGTTTGCAATAGAGTTTTTTAGGTATGATTCATGGGGTCGGGTTTGGATATTCTCTTTGGTCCAGTTAATCAGTGGTTTTATGGCAATATTGGCAGTTTTAATGTTAAAAAAGCTTAAGAAAACAAAAACGATTACTAATGATTAAAACAGTCAAGAAAAATAAACCACAGATGCACACAGATTGACTTCTCAAGAGCAAGATTTTCAGATTCACACAGATGATATTTGATGAGAAATCAGTGTGAATCTAAAATTTATCAGTGTGTATCTTAAATATAATTTCCTATACAATTAAAAAAAATTACAAATATATCTACGGGCCCATAAATTCCTGGAGGTTGGGTAGTTCTTTAGGAATAGATACTATTTCAGCAGAAAGGAAGATTTGTACATTTGATTGTATTTACTGTCAACTTGGCAAAGCTAAAGTTTTTAGTAACAAAAGAAAGATATTTATCCCTACGGCAAGAATCATAAAAGAGTTTGATTTATTGCCTCCCCTTAAAATAGACTATATTACATTTTCAGGCTCAGGAGAGTCCACATTGGCTAAAAATTTAGGTGAGATTATAAAAGCAATAAAAAAAATTAGAAATGAAAGAATATCAGTTTTGACCAACGCTTCTCTAATGGATAGAGACGATGTCCAGAGAGATTTAGCTCTGGCAGATTTTGTGATGGCTAAACTTGATGCTTGTTCACAAGATTTACTTATTAAAGTAAATCAGCCTATAAAAAGCATAAAGTTTGATAAAATTGTAAAAGCAATAAAAGAATTTAAAGTCAATTATAAAGGCAAATTAGCTCTGCAAATTATGTTCATTAAAGAGAATAAAAAATACGCAGAGAAAATCACCCAAATAGCAAGAGAAATTAATCCAGATGAAGTGCAAATAAATACTCCCTTAAGACCGTGTGGTTTAAAACCCTTATCTAAGGAAGAAATAACTGCAATAAAAAATCATTTTAGAGGTTTAAATGTTATCTGTGTCTATGAAAGTAGAAAGAGAAAAGTTAAACCGATAAGTAAAAAGGATACCTTGAAACAGAGGGGGAGGTGAATTCTTATGTTAAAATGTAAAATTGAGGAGAATAAATCGCAATGCAATTGTTCGTATGAGCCTTGCCCCAGAAAAGGTATTTGTTGTGATTGTGTCCAATACCACCGGCAAAATGGACAGCTGCCTGCCTGTTTCTTCCCTGACGATATAGAAAAGACCTATGATCGTTCAATCGAGAAGTTTGTAGATACATATCAAAAAAGATAACGGTGGTGGTAAAGACACACCTGTCTACCGGCAAGTAGGAATTACAAATTCAAATGACCGAAATTACAAACTAAGCGAGGTAAATATTTTATTTTGGTCATTGTAATTCCGGGTCATTGTAATTTTGGTATTGTATATTGTTTGTAATTTGTGTATTGTATATTGTAATTTAAGAGAGTTTTTTATTTTATCTTAATAACCATGTAATAAATGGAGGTCAGAAATGTCTAAGATTAAGACTGCTTTGCTCAGTGTCTCGGATAAAGATGGCATTGTCGAATTTGCCAAGGAATTAGATGAATTAGGTGTTAAAATTTTATCTACTGGTGGCACAGCTAAATTACTTAAAGAGGCAGGTATTAAAGTTTTAGAGGTTCAGGATTATACTGGTTTTCCTGAGATGTTAGATGGTAGAGTAAAAACACTTCATCCTAAAATCCATGCTGGCATTTTAGCTTTAAGAGGAAATCAGCAACATATGGAGCAGCTCGAAGAGGCAAACATTGAAACAATAGATATGGTAGTTGTAAATCTCTATCCATTTGATAGGGTAATAAAGAAGGAAGAGGTTAGCTTAGAAGAGGCAATAGAAAATATAGATATAGGTGGGCCAAGCATGCTGCGTTCTGCAGCTAAAAATTTTAGAGATGTTGCAGTTATATGTAATCCTTCAAAATATGATGAGATTCTCCAAGAACTAAAAGAAAATGAGCTTTCCTTATCAGAGGAGACATTAACTAATTTAGCAATTGAAGTATTTGAGTTGACTTCATATTATGATAATCTCATATACGACTTTTTAAGAAGTAAATTCATCACTTCCAACTTACAGCTTATAACTAAATTCCCAGAAATCTTAGAATTAAAATATAAAAAGATTCAGGATTTAAGGTATGGAGAAAATCCACATCAGAAGGCTGCCTTTTATGGACTCTCATACGGCTTAAGTGTTGCCCAACAATTACACGGGAAAGAGCTATCATTTAATAACATATTAGATTTAGATGCTGCGATGAGAGTGTGTATGGAAT
>CAYOMG010000113.1:0-2230 GCA_964404995.1 uncultured Planctomycetia bacterium
GAAAATCGTCACTAGAAAAATCTCTACTTGGTAAATCATATTTCGAAGAGTATGTATCATAAGATGGAGATAGTTTTTTCCTTACAGTCTTAGATATTTCTTCTACAATTTGATCGAATTCTTCCTTATTTAATTTACGCTCTGCAAAGTTCTTATAAGAAATACGAGATAAAGAATGGAAAACCTCAGCAAATTCATCAGAGGTTATATCTAATACTACTACCATTGCATATAAGTTACTTAATAAAGCTTCTGCATTTACTCCTGGAGGTGGATGTATCTCTTTAGGTTCTCTAACTATCCTTGCCTCAGCTGATGATAAAATAAGAGAAAATAGTAAAATCAACCCGGTTATTAATACTACAAATATTCTTCTTATCATCAAATTTTTCACTAATATAGTTATTTTCTAAAATATATTTGACTACTTGAATAGTTACTTTTCTAATTCAAAGATAATAAATTCAAGTGTATTCCAATGAGTTTTAACTCTTACTCCTGTATCAAAAACTTTTAATTTTTTCCCAATTTCCATGGCGACAGCTTCAAAAAGATTTTTCCCTCTATACCCTAAAAAAGCAATTCTTCCGCCATCTTTGAGTACTTCAAGAATTGATACGATTGAAGACGTTATCCACTCTAATGGTTGATTATAAAACACATCATCCAAAAGGAGAACCACATCAACGCTGTTATTTTCTAACCCAATACCATCGGAATTTATTCTCCCATCCCTATTGAAAAACTTTATATTAGTAAGACGCGGAGTTATTTCTTCAGCTCTATCAAGAGCTCCTCTAATATTTATAGAGTTAGCATCGAGTCCATAAACGGTTATATCTCTAAATGTTTTGGCAAGAAGGATTGGAACTTCACCATATCCTGTACCAAAATCAAGAATTGTCTCTGTTTCCTGCAATCTTAATTTCCCCCTTGTTGAACTATTTGTTAATAACCTAACTTTTTCTTCGGCATTCATACTCAGGTTATAACTTACTGCAGAAGAACCCATATGTCGTCCCCCTAACTCCCGATAAAAAGGTCGGGTGTTATTACTATTATTTCTCCAACTTATAAGTTCTATGAATCTTGAATCTTCGTGCTGCCGAGTCAGGATAAGATAGTCTGCAAGTCGTGATTTTTCAAGTTCCGTAAGTTTCTCTTCTTGTAAATACAATTCCTTCCATATTCCTAATTGCCTTAATTCTTTCTGAGAATATACTCCGTAATGGAGTAATACCTCTATTTCTGGATTGTCCGTTTGATTTCCTCTCAATTTTCTGGCAGAAGCAGAATTAGGACAAAGCGAACCAACCCCCATCACCATCAAACAAACTAACCCAATAATTTTTACCTTAAAATATTTCATCATATTAACTTTAAACTTTTCACTAAATCCTCCCCATTATCAAAATGGAGCTCCTGCCATATACGCTAGTGCACTGTAACAAAAATTCTTGAACAGAAAAATGACAAATGTCAAAATAAAAAATTTGGGATTGAGTTATTTGGAATTTGTCATTAACTAATGCAACAATGCACTAGTGTGACATAAATTGCAGTTTGCCGATTTATCGACTTGCCAAATAAATGAGGCAACTACCTTACTTAACAGGGTATTAAAAGAAAGTAAATGAAATAATTATTTTTATCTCTCTTATTAAAAGTATATCATATTTTATGGGAAAAAGCAAATAAACTTTAGCCAACTTTAGTTAAATATGTTATTTAATTATAGTAGATTAGGTAATATCTAACTGTTTTTAATTAAAATTTGATTTAGGAACTGCATGGAGGGGTTTTTGATTAATTAGATAACTTCTCTTTTACTATCTGGCTTACTAATTTTCCATCAGCTCTTCCTGTAACTTCAGGCATAATTAATTTCATAACTCTACCCATATCTTTAAATCCTTTTGCTCCAATTGCATCAATACTTTTTTTTACTATTTCTTTCACATTATCTTCAGAGAGTTGTGGTGGCATATAATTTTGTAAGATTTTAAGTTCTGCCTTTTCTTTCTCTACTAAATCCTGTCTTCTACCCTTTTCAAATTCTATTATAGATTCCTTATGTTGTTTTGTCTGTTTAGATATTTCCTGTAATAACTCATCTTCTTTTAATTGCCCTCTTTTTTCAATAGCAGCATTTTTTATAGCTGCCTTCAACATCCTTAAAGTTGAAATTTTTATTGTGTCTTTTTCTTTCATAGCTTTTTTAAAATCTTCG
>CAYOMG010000113.1:2330-3795 GCA_964404995.1 uncultured Planctomycetia bacterium
GATGGATGAGTACTTAAAAATTCTATTCTATAAGGTCTCTTCCTATCAAGTTTTTCTAATTTTTCTAAAATAGTTACCATGCCATAAGGGTCAAATCCTGCCCTTCTTGCATATCTTACACCTAATTTATCAGCCAGGAATTCATCTTCACGACTATATCCTAAAGATATTAAATTAAACGCAGTATTTATAATTCTCTGAGCCTCCCTTGTCGGAGTTTCTCTAAAAATTAATCCCATTAGTATTCTGTATCCGAGTACTGCTTGAAGTTTTTTAATACCGTGTCTTGCTGCGATATGTCCGACTTCATGTCCAATTACAGCTGCTAACTCATCATCATTTGCTATATGCATAAGACCTTTATTTATATACACAAAACCTCCTGGGACAGCTAATGCATTTATACTTTTTTGGCGTAACACATTAAACTGATAATGTAAATCTAAACGATCGGAAACTTCCGCTATTCTCCTGCCAATTCTTCTAACTCTTAAAACATAATATGGATCTGTCACTAACCCATAATTAAACTCAATCTGGCGAGCAATACTTCTTCCCAGAGCAACTTCAGCTGAAGTATTAATAAAAATATGCTCTCTTCGTCCAGTTGCTGGATTATAAAAAGTCGCACAACCAACAGAAAAAATCATTAAAGATATAATTAAATATATTTTAAACATCTTAACACCTTGACACTTGACACCTCTTTTAGTGACACCTGACACCTCTTTTAGCCCGGTGGCCAACTAAACTTCCTCCCACCAATAAGATGCAAGTGTATATGGAATACTGTCTGTCCTGCATCCTTATTACAATTAAAAATAAGCCTATATCCTGATGATTCTATTCCTTTTTCACTTGCGATATATGTTGCTTTTATTATCATTTCACCTATAAGCAATGAATCTTCCTGGGTTAAATCTGATAATTTCTCAATGTGTTTTTTGGGAATTATAATTATATGTACCGGTGCTTGTGGGTTTACATCATTAAAAGCTACTATATTTTCATCTTCATATACTTTATCAGTTGCTATAGCACCTTCGATGATTTTACAGAATATGCAATCTTCTTTCATTTTTACCTCACCCTCAGTAAATTTTACCATATCTTAGCAGTTGATACAATTAATAAAGTTTTATTGTTTTAATGGATTACTCTCTTAATCATTATACCATTTTCCATCCCAAACCTCTCTACCAAGTTTCAATCCTTGTTTTAATGGATCGTTTTCCTAGACTTCATTTTCCTCATTACTTTCCTTGCACCAGCGAGTTACATTTCTTTTAGAATAGCTTATTTTGTCCATTTCTGCATTCCTTTTTAGCCCTCAACCCCAACTTTCACCCTGCTTTTACATATTTTCTCTCCACTTATCTCTTTTCATCTCAATCACTTACCAAGGATTCCTCCTCAAACACAAATATTTTTGTAGCAGCAATCCACACAGCGGAGGCGAGAGCCG
>CAYOMG010000114.1:0-3791 GCA_964404995.1 uncultured Planctomycetia bacterium
TTTCTTCCAAAGATAATAGAGGCGAGATGGCTGGTATTCTCTTTGCTAACATAGTTTTTCCTGCTCCGGGCGGACCTACCATTATTATATTATGACCTCCTGCAACTCCTACCTCCAGAGCTCTTTTGACATGCATCTGGCCTTTTACTTCTGAAAAATCCATATCGTATTCAGAGCGATTTCTAAATACATCATTTATGTTTATTCTGTAAGGGTTAATCTGAATTTCGCCATTTAAAAATTCCACACAAGATGAGAGTGTTCTTACTGGATATATTTCAATACCATCTACAATTCCAGCCTCATTACGGTTTTCTTCCGGTAAAATGATACCTTTTTTCCCGAGTTGCTTCATTCCTGTAGAAATAGATAATACTCCATTTACAGACCTGAGGCTTCCATCTAAAGATAATTCTCCTATGATTATATAATCGTTTAATTTATCAGTATTTATTTGTCCATTTGCAGCTAAAATACCCAGAGCGATGGGAAGGTCAAATGAAGGACCTTCTTTCTTAATTTCTGCAGGAGCAAGATTTAAAGTAATTTTCCCTCTTGGATAATCAAAATGGCTATTTCTTATCGCAGACTTAACTCTATCTTTAGATTCTTTTACTGCTGTGTCAGGTAAACCCACGATAGTTATCCGAGGCAAACCCGATGATACTACATCTACCTCAACTTCTACCAAATAGGCATCTATACCAAATGCTGCACTTGAGAAAAGTTTAGAAAGCATAGTTTTAAAAATAGTGAGAAAATGCCTGAAATTACCAAATATCGCATCATAGGACAGATGACAGGAAAAAACATAAGATAAATTATTGGCTTCAGGCTTCACGCCACAGGTTACAAGTCTCAAGCTTCAGGCTGCAGGATTCAAACTTCAAACTTTGATTTTTGAGGCCTGCAACTTGCAGCATGAAGCATGCAGCTTGAAACTTCTGACATCTGACATCTGACTTCTGATTCAGGGCTTGCTTTTCCGGAAAATTTACTCTATAATTAATACAAATTTACCATTAGTATGTTTATTAGTCAAATAGAAAAAAACAAGGAGGATGATGATGAATTTAAAAGCTAAGAGATTTTTAATTGTTATTCTCATATTGGGAGGAGTTATTCTAGGAGTTTATTTCAGTCAGTTTAAACCCTCTCGCCAAAACGAATATAAAATAGAGGGACTTATTCAAAAAGCTGAAAAAGCTGTGTCTTTAGAAGAATTTGATAAGGCAATACTTTACTATCAAAAAATAATATACAATTATCCAGATTCTGAACAGGCACCTAAAAGTTATTTAGCTATTGCAAAAATTTATAAAGAGCAGGGAAAATTATTAGAAGCTAAAAATGCTTATAATAGAATAATTGAGTTATATTCAGGAAGTCAGGTAATAGGTGTTGCACAACATAAATTATGGGATTTGAATGTTAAAATTATTACTTCACCGATTGAAACTCCCAATAGTATAATTTATGAAGTAAAAGCCGGGGATACTTTAGCCAAAATAGCTAAAAAGTTTAATACCACTATAGATTTGATAAGGCTGAGTAATAATTTAGAAAGTGATATAATTCATCCCGGTCAGAGGTTGAAAGTAAGCAATGTAGATTTCACTATAATTGTAGATATATCACAGAATATCTTAACTCTTGTGCAGGCTGATGAGGTAATTAAGGTTTATCCAGTCTCTACCGGGGTTGATGGTAGTACCCCTATTGGGACTTTTGAAATAACAAATAAATTAATTGAGCCTGTCTGGCATAGACCTGGAGCTATTGTGCCTTCGGGAAGTCCGGAAAATATATTAGGTTCCAGATGGATGGGTATCTCAAAACCAGGGTATGGTATCCATGGAACTATTGAGCCAGAAACTATTGGTGAACATATAACTCGAGGATGCGTAAGGATGCGTAATTCTGATGTAGAGGAATTGTTTACTCTGGTTACGATAGGGACTAAAGTAACTATTATGGATTAAAACATTATGAATCATATATTAGAATTTGAAAAACCAGTAGTTGAGTTAGAAAAAAAGATAAATGAATTAAGGGTATATTCTAAAGAGAAACAGATTGATTTATCTGGAGAAATTGAAAAATTAGAAATACGGTTAGAGAAAATTAAAAAAGATATATTTAAAAATTTAAGTGCATGGCAAAGAACACAAATTGCTCGGCATCCTAAAAGACCTTATACCTTAGATTATATAGATTTAATTGCTACGGATTTTATAGAATTACATGGTGACAGACTATTTTCTGATGATAAGGCTATTGCAACAGGTTTTGCTGAGATTGATAGTCAGAAAGTCTGTTTTATTGGACATCAAAAAGGAAGGGATACAAAGGAAAATTTAATTCGGAATTTTGGTTGTGCCCATCCAGAAGGATATAGAAAAGCGATAAGAATTATGAAATTAGCTGAGAAATTTAAAATACCAATAGTAATATTTATAGATACTCCTGGGGCATACCCTGGAATTGGAGCAGAGGAAAGAGGGCAAGCTCACTCCATAGCTTATAATTTGAGAGAAATGTCAAGATTAACTATACCTATCATAGTTTTTGTTATTGGTGAAGGGGGAAGCGGAGGAGCTTTAGGAATTGGATTGGGAGATAGAGTTTGTGTATTAGAAAACGCTTATTATTCAGTTATATCTCCTGAAGGATGTGCCGCAATACTATGGAGAGATAAGAATAGAGCTCCAGATGCTGCGGAGGCTTTAAAACTCACAGCTAAGGATTTATACAAATTAGAAATAATAGACGAAGTAATAAGGGAGCCTTTAGGCGGAGCACATAAAAATCCTGAAGCATGTAGCATGGATATTAAAAAGACAATTTTAAAATATATACATCAGTTAAAACAACTTACAACTGAGCAACTTTTAGATTATCGTTACCAAAAATTTAGGAAGATTGGAAAGTTTATTGAAGATATCTAAGTTTTTACTATAGATGTTACTTGCCTTATGCAGCTTCAAAAATTAAGAAATTAATCTCTAAAAATAGGGCTTCACGGAAATTGGTTCGCCCTAAAAAACCGTTAGGAGGTGTGAGAGAAATGGCTATTTTATGGGATAAAGTTAAAGATACTCTGGATAAAGCATTAGATACTGCACACAAATCTGCCGAAAGAATAGTTAAAAAAGCAGAGGGGACTGCAGAAATTACCAAGCTTCGTATTGAGATAATCCGGCTTCAGAGAAAAATTTCAAAAAAATTTGCCGAACTTGGTGCGAAACTATATGAGATAACAACTAAAAAAGGAGCAAAGAAAGATTTATTAAAAGATACAGATATTAAAAAATTGGTAGAAAAGACTAAAAATTTAGATAAACAATTAGCTAAGGCTCAGGATTTGTTAAAGCAGAGAGGAAAGAAAAGAAAATAAATATCCCCTTAGGAAACCTTCTTTAATTGTAATCTATGTGTGAAAATTCAGAATGCCAGGAGTGGGATTCGAACCCACACGACCATTGTATGGTCAGCGACTTTTGAGGCCGCCGCGTAAACCAATTCCGCCATCCTGGCAATTTTTTTATAGAATGGTGGAGCTGGAGGGATTCGAACCCTCGGCCTTCTGAATGCCATTCAGACGCGATCCCAGCTTCGCCACAGCCCCTACTTATTTTAAAATATAGCAACAATATAATTTTTTGTCAACTATAATTAAGTAAAACTTCTGAAAAACCCAGAAATCTCTAAGATTTTTTCTTGTGCCCTTCAGAGTATCATAGATATCTAAGTAATATATCGTAGGGAAGGTCTTAACGGCAGCCGATCAC
>CAYOMG010000115.1:0-2273 GCA_964404995.1 uncultured Planctomycetia bacterium
GGGAATAAAATATCCCCAGAGAATCAGGCTTATAATAACTCTCTACTTCCTTGAATCTTCCGCCCTCTGCGTAGAATAACACCGTGCTCCAAGAATCTCCAGATAAATCCGCAGTAATAATGAAGCTTTTTTTAAAACCACTTAAAAGGTAAGCGCTGCAGGCATGAGCAAAATGATGGTCGATAAGCTCTATCTCGGGAATTTTTCCAAATTTAAATCTAAAGTAGCTCTTTAAAATTCCCTTCATCCCTTCATAAGTTCTACCTGAAAAGACAACCAGGTCTATATCTTCGATTCGTAAATTTTCTTTTTTAAGACAGAATCTAATCGCGTTTTCTGGAAGCATCCCGGGCGCATGCTTTATCCTGATAAACCTCTCTTCCTCAGCCGCAGCAATAATCTCGCCATCTAAAATCAGCACAGCTGCACCATCCTGATTGCCCGGTCTTACTCCTCCGCTAATTCCTAATATATTCATTGCTTAACTAACAACCTAACCTCTGGAGGCTAGATTGCACCAAGGAAGCAAATTTTATTCCGGTTAATGGTTCTTTTCGTTTCTCTATACAATCGAGGAAATGTCCACACTCTATCTCTAAAGGCTGCCGGAAACTGCTAAACATTTTAGTTTTCTGAGAATCTGCAGAAAATAGAGATAGTTTTTTGTCCGGATTCAGCTCATCAAAAATTATCTGAAAATTCTTTCCCCCGATGGTTATTTTCCTGATTTTTGTTAAGGAAATCCAGCTTGAAAAGATAAAGGCTTCCATTTTATTGGTATACTCTATATTCAGAGACGCAAATTCCGGCTTCATATTACAGACGGCTTTTTTAATCCTGGAGTAGGGAAATAAATAATGAAGTATTGCCAAATCGTGAGAAGCGAGGTCGTGCACTATGTTAAACTGTTTCGTCCTGGGGGGATTTCCCATCCGCAGTGAAATAAAATGTGATGGTTTTTTTCTTTTATCCCTCAAGAACTCTCTCATTTTCTGAATTAAAGGATGATAAACGTACACATATCCTACCATTAAAATTCTTTGGTTATTCTTACAAGCTTTATAAAGCACTTCTATCTGTGAAAGATTCCTGACAAATGGTTTCTCAACTAACACATCTTTTTTAGAAAGGAGTGCCTTTAAAGATAACTCAAAATGAGAACAGGGATTCACAGCAATAACTATACCCTTTACTTGAGGATCGCTAAAGATTGCATCAGAATCCCGAACGATATTTGCCTCAGGAAACATTGCTTTCGCTTCTCGTAAACGAGAAGAATTAATATCGCAAATATATTTAACTTTACAATGCCTGAATTTTTTAAAATTACGAGCCAATAACGATCCCCAGTATCCAAAACCTATAACGCCAATAGGAATTTTAGATTTCATAGGCAAAATCTGAGAAACTCTAAAGTTCCTCTCAAATATGAATTCCAGAGTGAAGGCTCACGCATTCTAAAAAAGTAATTTTTGATAATTCTGGGACGTAAATAAAACTTTCTATACCCCTCTTTAAATTCTCTCTCCAAAACAGGTTTACTCAAAGAAAACGGTAGAAAAACGACGGTATATTGGTTCATTTTCGAAAAATTCTCTGTAAGCATAGTCCCCCATCTATCTAATTCCCGGTAAATCTGACTGCCAGGGTAAGGGGTAAAAAACGTACACTGAAAATCATCCAGAGGAAGCTTGCAGGCAAACTGAAGTGTTTCTTTAATTGTTTTTTCATTTTCTCCCGGGTTACCCAGCATAAAAAACCCTTTTAACAACAATCCAGCTTCTTTTATGTGATTACACGCTTCGAAAATTCGCTCCTTTGAGACATTCTTATTAAGATTTTTCAGGATATTTTCGGAGCCACTTTCAATCCCGAGCTGGATTTGCCAGCACCCGGCCTTCTTAAAAAGGTCTAAAATTCCCCCGTCAACCTGATCCACGCGAGCTTGAACTGTCCAGAATATCTTTAACCCTTCCTTCAAGATATATTCAGCAAGAGCGATCGCTCGGTCTTTTGACGCAAGTAGGCATTCATCATGAAAGGCAAAATCTTTTATCCCATATTTAAATTGGAGATGTTTTATCATATCAATAATGTATTTACTGCTATGGTATCTAATTCTATAGCCAAAAACACTATGATCGCAAAATACACATTGATAAGGGCACCCTCGACTGGTAACCAGTATTGTAGCAGGCAATCTTTTTACGCATTGCAATGAAGGGCGATAAAATTTATCAAGAGACGGTAAAAAATCCCATGCCGGGAAAGGT
>CAYOMG010000115.1:2283-3761 GCA_964404995.1 uncultured Planctomycetia bacterium
AATATATCCAGGTCAGAAATAAAAGGACGGGGTGGAGCTAAGCACACTTTCTCATCGGATCGATATACAATTCCGTCTATCTGCCTGATATCTTTTTTCCCCTCTGCATAATCTAAAATATCTCTTAACGTTAATTCTCCTTCCCCCGCTATCCCGATGTCAAAAGAATCAAATTCCCCCATTGTGTCCGTGGGAAGAGCACTTACCTGCGGGCCTCCTATCAAAGTAAGTACATCCGGAAGCGATTCTTTCACCGCTTTCATTACTAAATGAGCTTTCACTATTGCAGGAGTAGTTGCAGTAATTCCCACAATATCCGGAGTTTCCTTTCGCACTATTTGAATTATTGCCGGAAGGGAAATTCTTAAAACAGGACAATCGATTATCCTTACCTGCCATCCCTGCCTTCTCGCTATTGCGGCTAAATAACAAAGTCCTAAATTGGGAAGCGAATTCCCCGCCTTTTCCAGCCCTCCATATCGCTCATGAAGTGATAAGGGAGGATTTATCAAAATTAATTTCTTTTTGGATTCTTGCATAATGTTTAATTCTTTACTCTTTCGCGATCAGCAAACTCATCAATGTATCTCAAAAAAATCTCTTTATATTTCTGCTCGGAAAGATAAGAAATTTTTAAATCCAGATATTCAATCGGCACCACAGGAATTGGAGAATTAAGGTTTGAACCCCAAAATTCAGCGCTTCCTCTTAAATATGCTTCTCTATAAGACCGGAGTTCGAGTATGTTCCAGATTTCTTTCCAAAGAGGAAGATGCAAGGCAAAATTGAATCCAGTTTCGTAGGCATTAGATTCGGCTGTGTGGGCAGATAAATTCTTGGCAAATGTTTTGTCGAGCCTGGAAAAATCTGACATCTGCAAATATTGTAATAACATTATTGGCAAAAACACATAACACCCCCAGCGAAAGGAAATAAAAAACTTTTTTCTTTTGAACTCAACATAGGCCATGGACATAATTACAAACATTACCGGCTGAAAAACCAAAAGGTGAAACTCAAAATGTGGATATAAGGAACCCCACCCACTCCCAGGATCTCCTATTGGAATGGGGAGTACCGTAAAACTGAATAGCGAAATAAAGAACA
Source organism: uncultured Planctomycetia bacterium (assembly GCA_964404995.1). Classification (GTDB taxonomy): domain Bacteria; phylum Omnitrophota; class Gorgyraeia; order M55B152; family CAYOMG01; genus CAYOMG01. Next base: position 3,391 of record CAYOMG010000115.1, read on the forward strand.
ACGTAATCCAGAGAAACTGAAATTTTCTCTTTCGCGCGTCTTCCACTTTAGAGAACAATAGAAATAACAGGCTACCCCAAAACAAAACATAGAAGGCATAGGCTATTAACTGCGGAGAAATTATACCTAGAGGAAGAAAATCGAAAGAGCGGGGTATTTTAAACCAGATTAAATCACGCAATTTAGCGAAATAAAAGAAAAACGGCTCTATGCTTGGCGAGATTAATAAAGGGGTAACCCGGGCATCGGCATAAATGCTTGGCCATCTATAAAGAGCGTTATAGATTAACCAGGGTGAAAAACCTAAACTGAAACCAGCACAAAACTGCCAAAATTTAAATTTAAAAATTGAAAAACCTTTTTGAAAAATC
>CAYOMG010000116.1:0-3334 GCA_964404995.1 uncultured Planctomycetia bacterium
AATAAAAGGTAAGTGAGTGACGGGGATGTGTAAGATTATGAGTATTGCTACTGAATTATTAAAGGCCAAGCATATCGGTATAAGGGGTTTAAAAAATCATTTATCTAAAAAATTTCTTAAATCTTTTCTGGTAATAACTGATAGAGGAACTCCTGTAAGTGTAAATTTACCTTACTCTGATGTATTAGAATTGGCAGATATTATTGACGAGCTTGCAGATTTAGAAACTATAGAAACCATTCAGGAAGGGAGGAAAGCAATAAAATCAGGTGCTAAGGGAATCCCAGTTTCTAATCTTTTTAGCAGAATAAGAACAAAACATAAATGAAATACAAGGTTAAGTTTCCTAACCATTCTATTGAGAAAAGATTTAATAAAGTCCTTTCAAGAATTCCTCAAATAAGTATTCAAGACCAAATTATGGAAGCAGTAGAAAATCTTGCCAATAACCCTTGTCCTTTCGGTAAAAAACCTTTCAGGAAACTTAAACCGCCTGTCCAATTTTATCAGTTTACTGCACAATACCGTATAAGAATAGGCGACCATAGAGTGCTTTATGATTTAGATGACAAGAAGAAAATTGTGTGGATTTTAGCCTTAAGAAAAAGAGGAAAACACACTTACAAATAAAGTTCTTCTAGATAATGTGAGAAGTACAGGAAAAGCCTGCATTATCTAAATTTTTTTCTCTTTACAATAACTTTCCTCTATGTATAATAAATGAAGACGCAATTTACAAGACGGAGTGAACGTAAATTGCCGGTCTGAATTCCTGCCGGCAGGCAGGTACCCCCCCTTCTTTCATTCTGAAAGAATGCAGTGGGGGCTCATTGAAGGAGGTAAAAATTATGACAGATACTAAACATAAAGAAGAAGACAATATAGATACAGAAAAACAGAAAGCTTTAGGGCTTGCTCTGGCTCAGATAGAAAAGCAATTTGGCAAAGGTGCTATAATGCGATTAGGTCAACATGAAAAGTTTGATATACCAAGTATATCAACAGGCGCTATGACTTTGGATTTGGCTTTAGGGATAGGTGGTGTTCCGAGAGGGAGAGTGGTAGAGATTTTTGGCCCTGAAGCAAGCGGAAAGACTACACTCACTTTGAATATTATAGCCTCCACTCAAAAAGCTGGAGGAGTAGCTGCATTTATAGATGCAGAACATGCATTAGATCCTACTTACGCTAAGAAATTAGGAGTAAATCTCGATGATTTACTTATTTCTCAACCAGATACTGGTGAACAAGCTTTAGAAATTGCAGAAATGTTGGTACGCTCAAATGCAGTAGATGTAATAGTTATTGATTCAGTTGCGGCTCTTACTCCAAGAGTTGAAATCGAAGGAGAAATGGGAGATCAGCATATAGGCTTACAGGCCAGATTAATGTCTCAAGCATTAAGAAAGTTAACTGCAGCTATAAGTAAATCCAAAACTTGTACTATATTTATTAACCAGATAAGAATGAAGATTGGTGTTATGTTTGGGAATCCAGAAACTACACCCGGTGGTAGAGCCCTCAAATTTTATGCATCTGTAAGAATAGATTTAAGAAGAACAGGCTCTATAAAGAAAGGTGATGTAATAGTTGGGAATAGAGTAAAAGCAAAAATAGTGAAAAATAAAGTAGCTCCTCCTTTTAGACAAGCAGAATTTGATATTCTTTTTGATGAAGGAATCTCCTGGGAAGGTAGTATGTTAGATGTGGCAATTCAAAATAATATTGTTACAAAACAAGGTAGTTGGTTTCAGTATGGCAATGAAAAATTGGGACAGGGCAAAGAAAATGTGAGAGAATATCTCAAGCAGAATAAGAAGTTGCTAGATGAGGTAGAGAAGGAAGTAAGGGGAAAATTAGAAACCAAATAACCATTGGGGTGAGAATGATGAAAAAATTTAATACTTCAATTTTAATTCTACTTTTGAGTCTATTGCTATTAGTTAATCTTTCAAAATCATATATAGCATTTGCTGAAGAGGAGTCAGCGCTAAGCTTAGAGCAGGCATTTATGAAAGTTGCAGAAGAAGTAGGTCCTGCTGTAGTAAGTATAAGCACAGTGGTAACTCAGGAAAGGGTCACTCGTAGATATTATTTTCGACCTTTTGAAGAGGGTCCATTTAGGGATAACTTTTTTGACAGATTTTTTCGTGAATTTTTTGGTGAAACTCCGAGGAGGTTTCAGAGAAGGGGTCTTGGTTCAGGAATAATTATCAGTTCAAATGGATACATATTAACTAATCATCATGTAATAGAAAATGCAGATCTAATAACGGTAACTTTGCCAGATGGAAGAGAATTTGAAGGAAAGGTTAAAGGAGTTGATAGGCGTTCGGATTTAGCAGTAGTAAAAATAGATGCAGAAAATCTTCCAGTGGTAGAATTTGGCGATTCTGATGAAGTAAGGATTGGTCAATGGTCAATAGCGATTGGCAATCCATTTGGATTTGCAGTAAAAGATCCAGAGCCCACTTTGACTGTTGGAGTAATTAGTGCACTTAATAGAACTTTGCCCAGAACTGACAGAAGAGATAGGAGGTATACCGGACTCATACAGACTGATGCAGCTATTAATCCGGGAAATAGTGGTGGACCTTTAGTAAATATACATGGTGAAGTTATAGGAATGAATGTAGCTATATTTACTACTACTGGAGGTTTTCAAGGAGTAGGTTTTGCCATACCAATAAATAGAGCTAGTGATGTATTATATTATTTAATAAAAGGTAAGGAAATTATATGTGGGTGGCTTGGAGTATACATTCAAGATATTACTAAAGAATTGGCTGAACATTTTGGCTTAGCTGATCAAGATGGAGTAATAGTCTCCAAAGTAGTGGAAGATGGGCCTGCAGATAAGGCAGGCATTAAGGGAGGCGATGTTATAATAGGTTTTGATGGTAAAGAAATTAAGGATTCTAGTCAATTAGTTGATGTAGTAAGCCGTACTAAAGTAGATAAGTTGGTTAATGTAGAAATAATTAGAGATAATCGCAATTTAAATGTATCGGCTAAGGTGGGCATTCGACCTGACGAACATCCTGAAGATGAAAGATATGTTGACTATAGAGAAAGAAGAGAGTGGAGAGGGATGGAAGTAGAAGAGCTTACTAAAAAATTAGCCCGGCGCTATGGAGTTAGAGAAACTAATGGGATAATAATTACTTATATAAAACCAGGCAGCCTTGCGGATGAGGCAGGTTTAAGAGAGGGAGATGTTATATATGAAGTTAATAGAAGAAGAATAAGAAATTTAGAAGAGTTTTGTAGAGTTATTGAAAAAACTGAAGGTAATAGCCTTATCCGTACAGGTAGAGGTTATTTGATATTAAGA
>CAYOMG010000116.1:3392-3720 GCA_964404995.1 uncultured Planctomycetia bacterium
TATAGAACAAGAAGTATTGGAGAGATTAAAGAAAGATTTGGAAGAAAAGGTTTTGAAGATAGTGTTATAAATAAGGTAATAGCTTACTTTGAAGAATTAGGCTATTTGGACGATAATGAATTTGCAAGGTTCTGGGTAAAGGCAAGAATAAATGCGAAACCTATAGGGGTTTCGCTTATTCGTTATGAGTTAAGACAAAAAAAAGTCCCTGAAAATATTATTGATAAGGCATTAGTTGAATTGGGTCAGGGTTATAATGAGTCCAAAGCTGCAGCAATTTTAGCTTTAAAAATAAAAGAAAAATGTAAAGCTGAAGGTAGGTTTAAAT
>CAYOMG010000117.1:0-3707 GCA_964404995.1 uncultured Planctomycetia bacterium
TAACGAACAAGTTCGTTAGAGAACAGAGAACAGAGAACAGAGAACAGAGAACAGAAAAAAAATTAAAGAATTTTCTGTACTCTGTAAACTCTACTCTGTAATCTAACCGAACGTCTGCCTGTCGGCAGGGAAGTAAATCGGATATGAATGGCGAATCCTGTTATGGAGGCAATGTAATGGACATCAAAAAGATAAATAAAATAGTGAAAACTGATATTAAAGAAGGATTAAAGGAAACTTATCCTGAGGTTTTTGAGGATAACAAGATTAATTTTGAGAAGTTGAAAGCATTATTAAATGGTGAAATCATTGAAAAAGAGGACGATAGATTTTACTTTAATTGGGCTGGTAAAAGTAGTATTTATAAAATTATTCAAGCTCCTGCTTATGGAACTTTGAAACCAGATAAAGAAAAATCTGTTGATTTTGATAGGACAGAGAATATTGTTATTGTTGGGGAGAATTTAGAAACATTAAAATTATTGCTTAAACCTTACTTTGGTAAAGTGAAAATGATATATATTGACCCTCCATATAATACAGGGAAAGATTTTATTTATCGTGATAATTTTAAGGAACCATTAAAGGATTATTTAGAGAAAACAGGACAGATTGATAGTGAAGGGAAAAAACTTACTACGAATACAGAAGCAAGTGGACGGTATCACTCTGATTGGCTCAATTTCATCTATCCAAGATTATTTTTAGCAAGGAGTTTGCTAAGAGACGATGGAGTGATTTTTATTTCTATTGATGATAATGAGGTTCATAATTTGCGAAAAATTATGGATGAGATTTTTGGGGAGGAGAATTTTGTTGCAATCTTCCCTTGTAGAAAAAGAACAGCTAAATCAGATGTGCCCTTTAGGGTTTCTCAAGATTATGAATGGCTCTTATGTTTTGCTAAAAGCAATTTATTTAGTGCTTGTATTAAAGGTAATACTCGAAAATATTATGAATCACCTGATTTACCAGGTAGAGCATGGCGTATACACGAGATGACTACGCATCGAACCGCAACTGAACGTCCAAACAGTAATTTTACAATAATTGATCCAAAAACTGGCAAGAAATATCCTGTAAATCCAAATGCAGTGTGGCGTGTTACAAAAGAGTCTTTTAAAAAGTTTTACAAAGAAAACAGAATTGTCTTTCCTGGAGATTATGATTTTCTAAACATTTCAAAACCTGTTTTGCGATATTTCAAAGATGAAGATGAAGCTAAAACTGGTGGAGAGCTTGGATTTGTTACAGTTAGCACAAACTTACCTAAAGAAGTAGGAATGACACAGGATGGCACCAAAGATATTGACAGTTTATTTGATAGAAAAATATTTGGATTTCCAAAACCTATGAGTTTAATTAAATATCTTATAAAGATTACTACCTCACTTGATAAAACCGCTTTAATTTTAGACTTCTTTGCCGGCTCCGGCACCACCGGTCACGCTGTCTGGGATTTAAACAAAGGAGATGGAGGCAATAGAAAATTTATTCTTGTGCAGCTTGATGAAAAAGTTTTGGATGAAGAAATTAAAAAAGAGTTCCCTGCGGTTGCCGATATTTGTATTGAGAGATTAAGGAGAGTAGCAGAAAAATATAAAAAAGAGATTGCTTTGGCTTCGCCTCGCAATGACAAAAATGGCGGCGGTCAAGATTTTGGATTCAAGGTTTTTAGACTTGATAAATCAAACTTCAATCTTAAAGATGAGTTTGAGATTGAAAAAGGACAGGATGCTGAAGAGTTAAAAAAGAAATATTTAGAGTGGCTTGGGATGTTCGTTGACCAACCATTAGTTTCTGGTTGGAAAAAGATTGATGTCATTTATGAGGTCCTGTTAAAAGAAGGATTAAATTTAAACTCTCAGATTGAGCGGGTAAGGATTAAAAACAATCACTGTTATTATGTAAAAGACACAGAGCAGAATTTAGAATTTTATATTTGTCTTGAAGATAAAATTGAAAATGAGACAATTGAAGAAATAAGGACTTCAAAATATAAAGGGAAAACGTTTGTCTTTTTAGACAAGGCATTGACTGATAATGACAAAATAAATCTAAGCGCTTTTGTCAGATTAAAGGTAATCTAAATTGGTAAAAATGAAGAAGATAGTTAAAAAACAAACATATCCAAGTCTTATTGCTGATATCGCTTCACTTATTGAACAAGGGCGAAAAGTAGCTGTACGGTATGTGAATACTGTATTAGTTGCTACTTACTGGTTAGTGGGCAGAAGAATTGTAGAGTTTGAACAAAAAGGGAAGGAACGAGCAGAGTACGGAGAAGCACTATTAAAAAAATTGTCTATTGATTTAACCATTCGTTTCGGTAAGGGATTTACTGAGAGAAATATTGAACATATGAGACAATTTTATCTGACCTATCCAGAGATTTCGCACACAGTGTGTGCGAAATTGGAGAAAAAAACAATTAAAGAGAAATCGCACACAGCGTGTGCCGAATTAACTCAATTTCGTGAAAAAATGTCAGTAAATTTTGAAACTCTGGCTCAGAAATTTCCTCTTTCTTGGTCTCATTATCGTTTACTTATGCGCATTAATGAACCATTTAAAAGAGAATTTTATGAGGCAGAATGTATAAGAGGAAGCTGGTCTGTTAGACAGCTGGACAGACAAATTCAATCAATACTTTACGAACGGACTGCTTTATCAAAGCGTAAATTATCAGTTATAGCAAAATCGCATAAGAAACCTATTATTCTCAAACCTGAAGATGAAATTAAAGACCCTTATGTCTTGGAATTTCTCGGGTTAAAAGATGAATATTCCGAATCACAGTTAGAAGAAGCATTGATTAAACATCTTGAGCATTTTCTTCTTGAATTGGGGATTGGATTTACTTTTGTTGCACGGCAGAAAAGAATTACTATTGAGGGAAGACATTACCGCCTTGACCTGCTCCTTTATCATAGAATCTTGAGGTGTCTTGTAGCAATAGATTTAAAAATAGGTGAATTTACTCATGCTGATGCTGGACAAATGAACCTTTATCTAAATTATTTGAAAGACAAAGAGAAACTTTTTGAAGAAAGTAACCCGGTAGGTTTAATCCTCTGTTCGGACAAGAATAAAACTATCGTTGAATACGCTCTCGGTGGAATGAGCAATAAAATATTCACTTCTAAGTACAGATTACAGCTGCCTGCCCCTGAAATTTTGAAAGCTGAGATAGAGCACGAAAGACAGAGACTTTTAGAAATGAAAATTGTTAAAGATAAAAAAGGTAAATAATAATGTTAAGGTTAAAATTTGACCCCAGGTTAGATTTTCAGATTGATTCTATAAGTTCTGTAGTGGATTTATTTAAAGGGCAATCCAGGAAGCCCTTTGATTATACTTTTCAAATCATTCCTAATTTATTAGATCTTCCCAAGAAAAGAATTTTTGAAAATCTACAAGAGATTCAAAAGAAAAATGGACTTCCCTTATCTAAAGCAGATGACTTAAAAAAAAGCTACAATTTTACCGTTGAGATGGAGACAGGAACTGGAAAAACTTATGTTTACCTAAGAACCATTTTAGAATTAAATCAGAAGTATGGATGGACAAAGTTCATTATTGTAGTGCCCTCTGTTGCTATAAAAGAAGGGGTTTTAAAAACTCTGGACATTACAAAAGAACATTTTAAGCAATTGCATGAGAATTTACCTTATACCTATTTCCCTTATAAGTCTAATAATCTCGTA
>CAYOMG010000118.1:0-3633 GCA_964404995.1 uncultured Planctomycetia bacterium
TCAAGAACCAAATAAATTTATCTCCACCGAATTTTTCGACAGAGGCTTTTTTATCCTTCTCTTTTATTTTCCCTCTAAGCCACGGCAAAACCTCTAGCTCTGCAATAGCTTTTTGTTTCATATCCTTGCGATACTCTAAATAGGTTCTCGATTTAATATCGCTAGATTGTGCATATATTGTTTTTGTATCTAAACCCATAATTTTCCTTGATAATTATTTAAATTCTTAATTGCTACCTCAGCTATCTCAGGGATAATTTCATATCCCACCCCATTTCTCTTTAAATCGATTGCTGCTTTTAAAGCGGTTCCACAGCCCAAAAAAGGATCTAACACTGTTTCACTAATATAACTAAACGCTTTTATTATTCTATGGGGCAATTCGTAAGGAAAGGGGGCAACGTGTAATCTATTATCGCTACTATTCTGAGGTTTCATTAACCATACATCTGTATTTTTAAGAGATAGCCAAAATTCTTTATCCAATTTTGAAGCTTCTTTTTGTTCTTTGGTTAAGTGCCCATATTTATTAAAACCCTTTTTATTTGGTTTGTTGAACTCTAAGATAAACTCATGCATATTGTTTATTAGAATACCCCCTGGATATGGATAAGTTCCAAAATGTGCCTTAACTCCGTGTGTTTTATGCCATATTATGTCTCTTTTAAATATAAACCCCATCTTCTCCATTACATCTATCGTTCTGCCAACTAAATTTAAAGATTTAAACTGCTCTCCATCATTTCTCACCGGTAGATTCATAATGTTTATAAATGCCTTTCTTCCAGGTTGTAAAACTCTAAAAACCTCTTTCCAGACAAGGCTAATTTTTTCAAACCATTCATTAAGATCATGTATATTACCTAAATCATCTTGTATCGGTTTTCTTGAATACATCTTTGCATTAAAATAAGGAGGAGAAGTAACCATCAAGTGAATCGAATTATCTCCCAATTCGTCCATACTCATTGCATTTTTAACAAAAATTTTCTGAGCGGTATTGTTGATGTTCAATACATTCTTTATATGTATTGCTATCTTTTTCTTCTCTTTTTTCAGTTCAGGAAGATTGTTTTCGTAATTTTTCAACTCTTGTAAATCAAAACGTTTCTGGCCACTTGCAGCCACGATACATTTAATTTTCTTTGCTTTAACCAAACCATGCAACATCTCTACAGTAATGTCTAAATACTTTGCTGCCTCTATTGAAGATAAATATTTTCTATCTTTATAATCGTTCATAGTATTATTTGTGTAGATTTAATAAATCATCTACAGAAACATTAAGAGCTTTAGCCATTTTTTGCAGTGTCTCAATGGTGGGATTTGTAATTCTACCTGACTCCAGCTTTATCACTGTGTTGTAAGAAATATCGGCTAATTTAGAAAGCCGATCTTGCGATAAACCTTTTTGTTTTCGTAGCTTTTTTAGATTTTTCCCTATTTGTGAAATCTCTCTTGACATTGTAGTATTAAAATACTATTATAGTTATAGATGGTAGCCCTTATCTGCTATTATGATACAAAAATATCTTGAAAATGTAAAGGTATTTTAGAATAGTTTCTCAAGTTTGTTGCTGTTTTTTATATAAAAGTGTTCTTTGAAAATTTTGTGGTAGTCTATTCTAAAAAGATTTTAGGAGGACTACCATGCAAAACGAATCTATAAAGACAAGGCTCGTAAGGTTTAAAATACATAGGTATGTTACCTGTCCTTTTTGCAATAGGCGGCAGCCTTTCAAAAAGCAAAAAGAGCATTATAAAATTGTAAAAGACATGAATATTGAGAAGCCGTTATTGCTTAAAGTGAGAGTTGTCTATGCAAAATGCAAGAATCCTGAATGTAGCCACCAGTGTTTTCCTCTGCCTACTCCCGGGTTTGAAAAATATCAAAAATCAACATTAAGATTAAAAAACGAAGCAGTCGCTGGAATTATCAATGATAACTCTACTTGTCCAAGAATATCAGCAAGGCTAAACCGCACGTTTAATACTACAGGTTCAACAGCTACCATCGACCGCTGGAAACATCAAGTAGCCGATAAGCTAGACATAAAAGAAATTATCTCAAAGCTTAACTTTTCCGGTATTCTCTGCATTGATGAATATAAACCCAAAAGGGCTAAAGGCTATGATTTAATAGATTCGGATTCCAAGACCTCAAGGATACTTTACTTAGAGAAAGCTTACGGCCTCGGCCGTGGCATTGTCAAAGAGCATTTTGAGACGGTAAAGGCACTAGGAATCAAGCCCTGGGCAATAATCTTCGATATGCGAACCTGTTTTCCTAAGGCAGCGAAAACGGTATTCGGCAAAGATATTATTATCCAGCATGACTACTTCCATGTAATGAAGATAATACATTACCATTTAAACCGGGCAATGGCTGAATATAGAAGAATTTTAAAAGAGCAAGGTATAGATACCTTAGATATCTGGTTAGCCCGATGGATTATCTTAAAAAATATGGAACGCTGGAGCTTTAAAGAATGCAGAATTATCGAAAATCTGCTTGCCAGATATCAAGGCACAACTATTGAGAATATCCTTATTCTAAAACAGAAAGTAAGAGCTATCTTTCTTGAATCAAAGAACCAGCAAGAAGCTTATTTAAGACGCGATGAACTAACTGTTGAAAACTTGCATTCAAAGAACAATCACTTTGCTAACATTATTAAGTTTTTAAACACATCTTACTTTAAGTATATGACCACATTTTTAGATCACCCCGAGATACCCAGAAGCGGTAACTCAGAGAATGTCATTCGTACCTGGAGACAGATGGAAAAAGTACGCTATGGGTTTAAATCTGATAAAGGTAGACTTGATCATTTAAAGTTATACCAGATTAAAAAATACCTAAAAACTGGAATTTAGTCCGATGCGCGAAAATTTTACCGAACTCATTAATAATCAATCTATTACAACAAATCGTTGCAACAAACTTGAGAAAGCTTCATTTTTAGCAAGTTTTTTTCTCAAAAACGCCAACTCACCCGTTCTTTGGACATCAATGAAAATTGGGCAAATTTTGCCCTCACCTGAAAATTTACACGAAAAAAGAAATTGGCGGAGACAAATCGAAATCAAAACAGAGAAGACAGGCGTGCAGGCAGGAAGGCAGACGAAAGCCGAATCTGGTCGAAATTATTAAACGCAGCACGAACCATTTTCCAGAATAAATTCATCCTACACTCCTGTTAATGCTGTCCCCCCCCCGAACCCAACCCAAAATCGCTCCCCCGCCTTCGCACCAATGCTTGCTTCGGCGAGGTCGCTCTTTCCCAACCCCGCAGGTTACAGACACAATGCGTCTTTCACACTGCTAACCCTACCCTTATTTTCCTGCCACAATTACATCGTGGCAGTTTGCCTCTGCCAGTTTCACCGGCAGAGTTTTATTTTGCACACCACCAGTGCCCACTTCATATATCTGCTGTGGCTCTATTGTCTCAGGAAGTTTCTGTTTTTTCTTCATCCCTTTTCAGACTCCCGCTTGCCAACTTTCCTTTCCCTAAATTCTTTTCGCTGTCTTAATTCTGATGCGTTGCTACGCAACGCTCTTTTATTTTTTTTCCTGTGCCAATTTTTGTTTTAATTTTATTTCGCAGCAATAAAATCTATATTTTCCAA
>CAYOMG010000119.1:0-2625 GCA_964404995.1 uncultured Planctomycetia bacterium
AGAATATGTGGCTGTAAATAAAAAAGACTTATTACCAAAAGTTTTTTCGTGTTTTAAATGGGCAGGATATATAAGACCTAAAGGTGACCCGCCCTGCGGAAGAAGACCACAAGCTTATATTGTTGTAATTATAAATACTAGAAAATCAAAAGATACTGGGATTAGAGACGTAGGGGCTGCTATCGAAAATATTATGCTTTATGCTTTGGAGAAAGATTTGGGCAGTTGCTGGCTTATTTCAATAAATAAAATAAAATTACGCAAAATTCTTAATCTGCCAAATTACTGTAAAATTGACTCTGTAGTAGCCTTAGGCTATCCTGACGAAAAACCTGTTATTGAAAAGTTCCGGGGCTCTATAAAGTATTGGAAGGATGAAAAAGGAACACTTCATGTACCTAAAAGAGATTTAAAAGATATATTTCATAATAATACTTATATAGAGTTCCGAGAAAGCACAAAAATCCGCAGGGCTCTCTATAATCAGAAATCTCTAAATTATAATTAGATGCTTCTCAAAGACTTCATAAAAATAATGACTGAATATGGATTCTGAAAATTTTGAAAAATTGGCTCAGGAAGCTCTTGATGAATTACCACAAGAATTTATAAAAAGATTGGAGAATATAGATGTAACAGTTGAAGACGAACCCAACTCAGAGATGATTAAAGACTTAAAACTATCAGATAGACATCGTCTATTAGGGATATATAGAGGAGTTCCCAGAACTAAAAGGTCTTCACATTATTCTATGGTTTTACCTGACAAAATAACTATTTTTAGAAAAAATATTGAGTTGGGCTGTAAAACGACAGAACAAGTTAAAGAAAGGATTAAAGAGACTATAATTCATGAATTTGCTCATTATTTCGGTATAAGTGACGAGAGACTAAGACAATCAGGGGTGTATTAATGAAAAAGACTATAAAAACAATAGGAATTTTAACAGGAGGTGGAGATTGTCCTGGGCTTAATGCAGTGATAAGAGCAGTTGTTAAAAAGGCTATAAATGACTATAAACTTAAAGTGATTGGTATAAAAAATGGATATGTTGGACTTTTAGATAAATATAAACACTTGGAATTATTCTATGACGATGTTTCTGGAATTCTTGCACATGGAGGAACTATTCTAGGCACTGATAATAAAACTAATCCTTTTAAATACCCTGTAGATAAAAGAAAAGGTAAATTAGTCTATGATGATATTAGCAGCAAAGCACTCCAAAATTTTAGAGATTTAGAACTTGATGCTGTAATATGTGCAGGCGGAGACGGAACTTTAACCATTGCTAGTAAATTGCATAAAAGAGGATTACCTATTATCGGAATTCCGAAGACCATAGATAATGATGTGGTGGGAACAGAGGTAACTTTTGGCTTTAATTCAAGCGTAGTTACTGCAACAGAAGGAATAGATAAACTTCATACCACCGCTCAATCGCATCATAGAGTTATGGTTATAGAAGTGATGGGAAGATATACAGGGTGGCTTGCTTTGTATTCTGGAGTAGCTGGTGGCGCAGATGTCATCCTTATTCCAGAACTCCCATTTGATATAAATAAAGTATGTGAAACTGTAAAAAGTAGATATCATAGAGGTAAAAGATTTAGCATTGTAGTTGTAGCTGAGGGTACATATCCAAAAGGTGGGAAGATAATTATAAAAAGGTTAATAAAAAATAGTCCTGAGCCTATAAGATTAGGAGGCATAGGCGAAAGAATCGCAAAACAAATTGAGGATATTACAGGAATAGAAGCCAGGGTAGTAGTAATGGGCCATTTATTAAGAGGAGGAGTGCCTAGTGCGTTGGATAGGGTTCTCGCAACACGATTTGGAACAGAAGCTGTAAACCAGGTTATGAAAGAGAATTTTGGAACTATGGTTGCATTAAAGAATGACCAAATAATCTCAGTTAAACTTAGTGATATAGCTGGGAAGATTAAAAAGATACAAAAAGATAATCATTTGATTATCTCCGGGCGTTCAGTAAGCACATTTTTTGGTAATTAGTAAAAGTTGCATCATACTACAGTACCATTTTTAACAAAGTCCTAATACTAATTAGAGTTGGCTATTTAAAATATTTTTCTATTAATTCATGGAAAACTTTTGTTTTCCTCAGGTTTTTTAAATCCTTATCCTGGTATATAAAATCCAAATCTTTATATCCAGCCTTCATTGCTTTTTCTAATGCTAATAGAGATTGTTTAGTATGATTTAACAATGAATAACTACAGGCTAAATTATAAAACATAATAGGGTCGTCTGGTCTTAATTTAACTAATCTTTTGTCTATTTCGAGCCCTTTTTTATGTCTACCAGTTTGAGTATATATATTTCCTAAAGGAATGAGTGCATCTATATAATCTGGCTTATCCTTAACAAGCTCCTCATAGAATTCTTTTTCGAATTCTAAATCTTTATCTTTTTTCATCTTTCTCTTTTCGCTCCGTTAAATTTAATTTTTAATAATATATCACTTTTTTAATTTTCTGTCAAATTTACCTCACAGCTAAATAACAAAACTAAAAATAAAACTTGACAAAATTGGTTTTTTTATGGCATACTATATAAGGTTGTATAAACCTTTAAACAAAGGAGGAAATATGGATAATTTAGAG
>CAYOMG010000119.1:2660-3630 GCA_964404995.1 uncultured Planctomycetia bacterium
TATGAAATACAAAATCAATGGGGGGAATAGAGTCTATCATACTCTATTCAATAATCTAAGTTTGAAAGGTATAAAATTTATGGCAAAAGAGTCTATCCCAAAATTAAGTGATATATTAGTAGAACTCCCTATTGAAAATGGAAATAATACTACAGATTCAATAGTCCTTGCAGGAAAGATTGTCTGGTCAGTTTCGATGGGAGACGGAAATAGATGTTATCAATTAGGGTTTAAATTTACAGATCTCAACAAAAATGGATTAAAAGATATACTTAATTTCATACAGAATAAAATAGAAAAAACTGTTAAGAATTAGATTTTTTGTTAATCGTAAAATTTAATAAAAAGCCTGACTTTGTGTCAGGCTTTTTATTTTATAGTAGAGAGAAAAAATAGAGAGAAAAAATTTTATTGATAAAAAAAATAAAATAAGTAAAATAGTAACTATAAAGATTACATTAGGAGGTAGATATGAATGTAATGGATGCAATAAAAGTTAGACGGAGTATTCGTGCATATTTAGAAAAGCCAGTAGAAGAAGAAAAACTGAAATTAATTTTGGAAGCTGCACGGCTTGCGCCATCTGCCAATAATCGTCAAGAATGGAGATTTATAGTTGTGAAAGATAAAATTACTCGACAAAAATTATCTCAAGCAGCAAAAGGACAAAAATTCGTTGCAGAAGCTCCAATAGTTATAGTATGTTGTGCAATAAAAACTCAGCATATAATGACTTGCGGGCAATTTTCCTATCCAATAGATGTTGCTATTGCTATTGACCATATGACTCTTAAAGCAACTGAAGAAAATCTTGGCACATGCTGGGTAGGTGCTTTTTATGAGGATCAGATAAAACAAATTCTTGGTATACCTGATGATGTTAGAGTAGTAGAGCTATTAACTTTGGGCTATCCAAAGTTTTATCCAGAAGATAAAAAAGATAGACTTTCTCTTGGCGATATTGTTATGT
>CAYOMG010000120.1:0-3597 GCA_964404995.1 uncultured Planctomycetia bacterium
CTCATAAAACTTTTTTCGTTTAGCCTCAGTGGTGAGTTCCATCGCCGGCTCAATCTCAATATATTCAAGTCTAACATTCTTCCTGGCATACCCAAATACCTCTCCATTCACTGTTAACCTGAAATAAATATCTCCTGGTCGAGAGTCAAGAAATATTATCTCAGCAGGTATATCTCTCTTTCTTACCTTTTCTTTTATATATTGAGCTGGATTAATACTACAGTGCACTTCTCCACTCCGCACCAACCTATAAACCTCATCCACACCATGCGATAATCCTACAGAAGAGAAACCTACTATACAAATAAAACTAACTATTAAAATAACACCTATAGCTCTCATTGTTACCTCCTTTTCCACTTTTAAGCTTTATTATAAAGCTAATTTTTGATTTGTAAGGTCTTTTAAGTTTTAATTAAGTAAAGTTTATTAAATATATCCTCTCCCTTTATAAAGTATGCCATAAAGTTGCCATTTTTGTCAAGTAGATTTTGATAATTTTTTTACAAAAAAGGGGTCACACAAATCCACAAACCCGGGAAAATTTGAAAATTCTGGGGTGAAGTTATCTGAGAATGGAGAGAATTGAAGTTGCGGTTCAAAATTAGGATAGGGACGGGATGTTCGTTGTCCTGGACAACTGTAGGGCTAAAGTCATGTTTATAAGGATACTTATAATCAGGCTGACAAACGTTCTCTGGTAGTATCCCGGATTCGGAAATATCTAAGTGAATTCTAAAACAAACTTTTCAAAAATTAAAAATGGAATTACTAAGAAATTTTGTTTATTTGCTTCGTAATATATTCAAAAAGTTTATGTTTAATAAAGAAGCCGCTTTCTTTTAGATTTTTTATAAGAGGTTGCAATTTATCAATTTGCTTCTTCTTGCAATAATGTTTAGCTAAAACGCCAACTGTACCTATAACCTTGGAATCAGTTATTAAAGTAGCTATATCTCGTGCATTTGCTTCATCGATGAGGAGTAATTGTGCATTCGTTTCCTTTGCTAAAATAATTGCCTCTGCCTCACCTTTGCCTAAGCCAAACTTTGTTTGAAGTTCATTTTTTCTAATAGTATCCTTAATAGCTTTTGTGTAAATCCAATTAGCTTTTTTTACTTCCTTAGAACCTGTCTTGCCCTTTCCTTCAATAACAACTTCCTGCCAGACAGCCTTAGGGATATAAATCTTACCAAATTCTGATTTTAAAATGCTGAGAGAATCTATCTTAGCTAATCCAATTAAAGGTGAAGAATTTGAAACTACAATTATTTCTTTTTTGCCCATTTTAAATCTGAAACTAAATCCTCTTTCCTGTAATGCAAAGGGATGTTTTTCAATGTAGATAAATCCATAAAATCAGAAATACACATCCCTGCTATCTCAGCAGCCTTCCCTAAAGAGACAGAACCTTCTCTGAATAACTCCAAAGCTATTAATTTTTTTAATTCACCAGCAGCTGCCTTTTTATTTGTCCCTACAGAATCCAGAGCGTATTTAGGTAATTCCAATTCTATTTTTATTGTTTCCATATTTCTAAACCTCCTCTGAAATTTTTTATTTCTAACCAATTGTACCATAACTTTTCTGAATGTCAAAATAATTATTGAAAAAGGCTGGGAATGGGAATTTGAAGTATGGTAACTTTGATGGTTTATCAGTTTTGGAAACAGACAATATCTAAAAAGGGGAATTTATTAGAAAACAAATTTAGTTCTTTTACCCTTCAAAAATGAAACAGCAAATTTATCTAATCCGTCTACGCGACCAAAAATAGATGGAACAGCATTACTATCAGCAAGGGCAACTGACAATTTAAGCTCTTTCTTGCCTATCCGAACTATCATATTATGTATAAAGGCAATTAAAACTGCTCCGGGAGTTATCCCTTTTATCTCAATGTACTTACCAGTTGTAATATCTTCTATTAACATTTCACCAATAAAACGGGGTAAAACTGTTAAATCTGCACCTGTATCCACTAAAACCTCATCTATAACTATCCATTCACTTTTTAATTTAGAAAATATTTCTATTGTCATACGTGGTCTTTTAATAATCCCGAATATATCACTTTTTTCATTGATGTAGGGAAATTCTATAAAATTACGCATACCAATACATTTTCTTTTGTTCTCCAGCAAATTGATACTCTCTTGCCAGAATTCTTTTTTTTGATTTCATCAAATTTCTTTTTGGGATTCAACCCATGCCAAACTTCCTTCTTTTCTACCTTTATCACATAGCCAAAATGCCTTTTCATTTTGATAACCTCCTCATGTGTTTCAAACTCGTATTAATCCACATCTAAGATATACTACATAATTTTCGAGATAGCAAGCAGAAAATCGCCTTCGGTCGGTGATACATACTCCCTGTTTTGTTTTCGAAGAAAACAAGGGGGTATAACTTTGTGCGATTTTCGTGCCCCCCTGTTTTGTTTTCGAACCTGTCCCTGTGGTTAGATTTGCATCTCGTCCCCACGAATAGATTTCGAAGAAATCTGTGGGGAAGCAAATCTGTAGGGAGAAAACAAGAGAGGAAAGGGGAAAGGGGTGTGACCCCTTTTTGTTATTAAAATTGTCTCAATTCATCTTCTTTAAGGAAACTATGTTCTTTTACCCAATAATAAACAAATCCAGAGATACATTCAAATGTTGAAAATTCCATTTCTTCTGCAGCAATTCTAACATCAGTAAAAATCTTTGGAATATCTTCTGCTTTCAAACCTCTCAAGATATCATTGGTTTTCAGGGTTGCTGTTAAGGTATCTTTTCCATCTCTTTCTACTAAATATACTCTTATAGATTCCTGGATTCCTGCTTCTAAAAATAACTTATCTATAGAGGCAGAAGATATATTTACTCCCATAGTTGCATAAACCTGAATAATCTGCTGGTTTACAAGATTATCCTCTAATAGTCCTTCGCCTAAGAGTATAAATTTTACATTAATTCCTTTTTTGGCAAGTTTTTCTTCTAAACCAAAGTGTCCAATACCTCTTATCGTAAAGATTACAGCATCTTTTTTAGTTTGGATTAAATTCTCTAATTGTGACGCAAAAATTTCATCTCTCTCTTTCACATTGTGTTTCCAAAAGCCAAGGCAGTATAATTTCTTAAACATAAGATGATTTTCTATATCACCGTTAATAAAAGTAAGAAATGCAAAAGTATCAAGATTCTTATGGTCAAAAGCAACAATTCTTCTCCAGTTCTCATAGTCTAAATCTTCAACGAATGATGTTATTCTATGTTTTGCCAGGTGCCTATAGAGCTTACGAAAAATAGGTTTATCTACTGAAGTAATAGGAATGCCTCTTGCTAACATCTCATTTTCCCTGAATATAGACTGCTTTATCTGCTCAAATGCTTCCTCTTCTGAAATATTTAACCTATTCATTCTGCTATGAACACTTTCTTCAGGTATAAGCCCTAATTCATCAACAAAAATTATTTCTCTACCTTGATTCTCATTAATAATTTTTTTAACTTCTTCTAAAAAAACATTGGCAGGCATACTATGATAAGCATAAATTATATGTATGGGAGTGCCTTTATAATTATCTACTTTTAAAGTTTTCCACACACCTGTAAC
>CAYOMG010000121.1:0-3595 GCA_964404995.1 uncultured Planctomycetia bacterium
ATACCCCGCAAGATAAACCTTCTCACCAATCTCAACAAACTTCGGCTCAATACGAGCACCACCTTCCTTCAGGATGTAGAGACATGCATCCATTATCTCCGGACCAATTCCATCGCCTTTGGCTACGGGGATTATCTGGTTACTCTTTATCATAACGTCTCCTTAAAACTTATTGTTCTGTAACTACTCTATGCATTTTTTAGATACTTTTTATATTTCACTTTTTCCAATTTGCCTGCTTTTATTTTTACTTCGTTCTTTATTTTCTCTTTATAATTTTTTATTTTTTCTTTAATTTCTAAATGCTTTATTCCTAAAATTTGTGCCGCTAAGAGCCCGGCATTTTTTGCATTATTTATAGCCACAGTTGCTACTGGCACCCCACTAGGCATCTGAACTATAGAAAGAAGTGAATCTAAACCTTTTAAATTTGAAGTCTTTATCGGCACGCCAATAACGGGTAAGGAACTAATCGAAGCCACCATACCAGGAAGATGAGCTGCACCTCCTGCACCGGCAATTATTACTTCTATTCCCCTTTTGTCAGCATTTTTTGCGTAGTCAAACATTCTATCAGGTGTTCTATGGGCAGAAGTTATTGTTAATTCATAGCTTATTTTAAAATCTTCCAGCACTTTTGCTGCTTCTTGCATTACCGGCAGATCGGAGTCGCTACCCATAATTACCCCCACCAATGGCTTTCCTGACACGTTAGACATACTTCACCTCGCTTTTACTTTTAAAAATTCTTTAACTTTTTGGGCTTTTTCAATTGCCTTTTCAACATTTTCATCTAAGACCGTTACATGTCCCATCTTTCTGAATGGACGGGTTACTTTTTTACCATAAAAATGAAAAGACACTCCTGGAATGGATAGCGCTTTATCTAATCCTTCAATAATAGGATGCCCTTCGTATCCTTCACATCCTAAGAGGTTTACCATTGCCGCTGGGATTAATAAGTCAGTGGCACCGAGTGGCAAATCAGTTATTGCCCTTATGTGTTGTTCAAATTGTGAAGTTAAACAGGCTTCAATGGTATAGTGTCCGGAGTTATGAGGTCTCGGTGCTATTTCATTTACTAAAACCCTTCCATCATTAGCTAAAAACATTTCTATACCAAAAACACCAACACCTTTAAGAACTTCAATACAATTAATTGCAATCTTTTCTGCCTTCTTTTGAATATTTCTACTAACCCTGGCTGGCGCTATTATCATATCGCAAATATTAGCTCTTTTATCAAATATCATTTCTACCAATGGATAGCATCTAACTACACCATCAGGATTTCTTGCTACTATCATCGCTAATTCCTTTTCAAAATCAATGAACTCCTCAACAAAAGATTCAGATTTAATCGCATCCTCTATGTCTTTTTCATCCTGAATTACGAGAACTCCTCTGCCATCATATCCGCCCTTACAAGACTTTTGGACCACAGGAATACCAAACTCTTTAATAATAGAAGTAACGCTATCTGCAACTTTTTTCCATCTGGCTGTAGGAATGTCAAATTTAGTTAATATTTCTTTTTGTTTTGATTTATCCTGGATAATTTCAAGCACTTGCGGAGAAGGGTTAATTGTATATCTTTCGTTTGTTAACTCTTTAAGGATTTGTGTATTGATATGTTCAATTTCATAAGTAGTAATATCGCTTTTTGAAACAATTTCCTTTATCTTATCTTCATCATAGAAGTCAGAGATAATCTGTTCATCAGCAACCTGTCCTGCAGGAGATTGGGGTGTTGGGTCTAACACCGTAACATAAAACCCAAATTTTTTTGCTTCTTGCACGAGCATCTTCCCAAGCTGCCCACCACCAATAATCCCTAATTTTAATCCCGTTACTTTATATCGAGTAGACATTTATTCCATAAATTGTATCTTCATTTGACCTGCGCAATGGCTATCGCTTTAAATTTACACGCTTCTATACACAACCCCCGTAATCTTTATAACGTTCGGCATTAATAACTGCCTTCTTTGCGTCCTTTTCAAAATTTATCACATTGGGTTCAGGACAGGAAAAGATGCACGATTTACAGCTTTTGCATTTTTCATTATCAATTTCTACGTCAAAATACATATTCTCATCTCCTTAATGATGGCTCTTTTAAGCAACCTAAACAAGATCTATCGCTTCTTTAGGGCAAACCTCCAGACAGAGCCCACAGTTCTTGCATCCATCAGGGTCAATGATGACAATTTTCTCCTTTTGATTAAAACTGATCACATTAGGTTCAGGGCAGATAAAGATACATAACTTACACCCTAGACACTTTTCATCTCTCACCTTAGCAGACATCAGATCTCTCCTTATCGTTTAAGCATTCTTAACTGAGGTATAGGCTACTCGAATCGCCTCCATGTTTTTTTCTACAAGATGTGCGGCCTTGGCATATTTTCTTTTGAGCACATCATCCAGCGCTGCTGTTGTTGCTGAGGCAATAAACTTCTTTTTCCCGCCAAATCTTTCGGCAATCGCTTTCTCCATACTTTCCAGAGTAACCACATCAGTTAAACCCAGAAGTGCACCCAGCATCACCATATTGGTTGCCAGCACGGTGCCCGCAACCTCCGTGGCGATCTTAGAAGCGAACACCGGGACAATTTTTACCTTTAACTGGTGTAGTTGTTGGAGATCATGTTCTAAGAGTAATTCCTTGGGGCCATTGACAATGAGCACCCCTTCCGGCTGAAGCCCCTCATAAAATGGCATCGTATAGCACTTTCCCTTGTTAATCACATCTTCATGAAAGACCATAATAATATCAGGGTAGACAACCTCACCCTTTTCATAGACCTCTTCATCGGATATGCGCAGATAGCTCTCTGTCGGGGCAAGTCTTTTTTCTGCACCGAAGAAGGGTATAACAATACTATATTTTCCGTCCTTTACCGCGGCGGTGCCCAATACATTTGCGGCTGTAACCATGCCTTGTCCACCCAATCCGGACATCCTTATGCTTAGTTTCATGCGGATACCTCCTTGATCAATTTTTCCGCCTCATCTGAGATATATTCTTTTATCTCCTCATGCTCTTTTGCCCGCTTTAATGTCTCTGAGGGAGCAAATTTGTAATTGGTAGGACAGGGAACATAGATCTGGACATAGGTAGGCCCGGTTTCTCTCGCTACTAAGATTGCTCTCTTTACCATCTTCCCCAGACGCTTGGTATTAGTAAGACTCACAGCAGCCACATAAGCGCAGCCGGCAACTTTAGCTATCTCTAAGAGGGGCAATTTAGGGAATTTCTTTCCCGTGGGGGCCATATTCAGCACCGTCCCTTGACAACTCATCCCACTCTCTTGCCCTCCGGTATTGGCATAAGCCTCATTGTCCAACATTATAGTAGCAATATTTTCTCCCCTAAACCAGAGATGCTGCGTGGGAGAAAGCCCGATGTCGGCTACGCCCCCGTCCCCGGCCATTACCACCACATCTTTGTTTTTGTCCGGATATCTCAGCTTCAGGGCCCGCTTCAGGCCCGTGGCTAGGGAAGATTGGTTTCCAAAAACCGAGTGGATATTATGAATAGCTAACTGCGGCATCAGGATACTGTTACATCCAGTAGTCCCGACTATAATGG
>CAYOMG010000122.1:0-3595 GCA_964404995.1 uncultured Planctomycetia bacterium
CACCTAAAAAATACACCTATTTTGAGGGGGTAATAAGAATTGAATCTCAGAGCTAACTATCAAAAATTTAAGAGGCATTTTAAGACCAGGGGAGTATTTTACGCTTTCTGGCGGGGGGTAAAGTATTGTGTGTTTTTAATTAAAAGGCAAAGAGATAGACTTAAACAAACACCCAAAAATGTAATTGTCAAAGACAGATTAAAGATAGTGCTTTCCAACGGTGGAATAAATATCTTTTGGCGTGGTATTGAGGTTACTAAAGGTATGGGTTTAAGCGTGGCTATTAATACTTTAGGATTGTGGACAGATTCTTCAAACGGGGATTGGCAGATTATAGATAAGGGAAAAGATTATTTTAAGGTTAAATTAGTTTTTAGAGATTTACCTTTAAACCAGATTTGGGATATAAATATAAAAGATGAAAAAGAAATACACTGGCAAATAGATACGGATATAGAAGAATGGTTATATATTGATGAATTTCGTATAGTATGCTTGGTTAATTCTCGTTATAAGACTGCGATTAGCAACTATCAACAAGCAGATTTTCCTCGCCTGGACAATAATTGGCATGATTTATATTTAAATGATAATTATCCTGTTTCTTTAGTTGGAGTAAGATTTCCTGTAGAAAGTAAGTTCCCATCTTCATTTATATTAGAAACATCTGATAAAAATTGGTTTTCTCTTATCCAAAATTCTCCTTTAAATATCAATGCTCATATTATTGGGTTTAGACATATAAACTCAGAAGAAAAAAAGAATTACTCTCCGGGGCATTGTCATCTTTTTACTGGCAAGATAAATTTATATGAATATAATTATAGATTAGATACCAAAATTGAAGGTTTACGTCAAAGTTCCTTAAGGGTAGCAAGTAAAGGAAAGCTTAAGAGTGGAAAATCAAAACCCAAATTAAAAGTTCTATTAGTTAATCTTCCCTGGCAAAGGGATGGCAGGTGGGGAGTACGCGCTGGCTCTCGCTGGCCACATATTAAAGACAGAAGCGAAGGAAACTATTTACCCTTTCCTTTCTTTCTTGCTTATGCTGCCTCTTTATTACAAAAACATAATATCAAAGCCCATATAATTGATGCTATTGCCGGGCAGATGCCCGAAGATACTTTTATAGAAAAGATTTTAGATATGAATTTTGATTATCTGGTTGCTGAAACCTCTATTCCCTCATTTTATGATGATTTAAAAATATTAGAAAGAATCCATAAGGCAGGAACACCCATAATTCTTTGCGGACCTAACTCAGAGATTTATAAACTGCAATTTCTAAAAGAATACTCTTTTATAGATTTTGTTTTGTATGGAGAATATGAATTTAGCTTATTAGAGCTAATCCAGTGTCTTCAAGAAAACAGGAATTTATCCAAGGTAAATGGATTAATTTATCGTATGAATAAGGAGGTTATTAAAAATTCTAAACAGCCTCCTTTTGACATTAATCTTCTGCCCTGGCCCGATAGAGAACAATTGCCTATGGATAAATACTGGGATTTACCAGGTGATATTCCTCATCCTTCGGCTCAGATACTTGCCTCACGAGGTTGTCCTTTTGGTTGCAATTTTTGCCTCTGGCCACAGGTAATGTATCAAGGAAATCTCTATAGAACGCGGGATATAAAAGATGTAGTTGATGAGATGGAATATTTAGTAAAGGAAAAGGGGTTTAAATCTGCGTATTTCGATGACGATACCTTTAATATTGGTAAAGAAAGAATGTTAAGATTTTGTCAGGCAATAAAAGAAAGAGATTTACAAAAAATTCCCTGGGCAATAATGGCAAGGCCTGATTTAATGGATGGGAATATCCTGACCGAGATGAAATCCGCGGGGCTATGGGCAGTAAAGTATGGCGTTGAATCTGTATCTGAGAGATTACTAAGAAATTGTCAGAAAAATATGAATTTCCGAAAGACTAATCAGATAATAAAAATGACTAAAAATTTAGGTATAAAGGTTCACCTTACCTTTGCCTTTGGCATAACTGGAGAGACCAAAAGCACTATTCAGAAAACCATAGATTATGCTTTAAGATTAGAACCTACCTCAGTGCAATTTACCGTTCTCACCCCTTTTCCAGGAACAAAGCTTTTTGAAGAATTAGATAAGCAAGGTAGAATTTTAGTCAAAGATTGGGCTAAGTATGATGGTCATTATCATTGCGTATTTCAACCCGATAACCTTACCCACCAGGATTTAGAAAGGGCAAAGGGGCGCGCCTATCAACTATGGGGAGAATACCAAAGGAAAAGACAAGGTTTTTTGAGAGATATTAAAAAATTTAGAGAATATCTTAGGAGATATGGTTTTAGATCCACACTCCTTAAAACCCTAAATTATTTAGAGTTTGTCTGGATAAAAAGGAAGCGCTATTTAAATGGAGAAGATTAATCAATTAATACTAAAGGGAATAGAAGAAGGAAAGCGGGCTTTTGTTGGTCCGAACATTGTACAGATTGACCTTACTGGCAAATGTAATAATAACTGCATTGGTTGCTGGGTGCATTCTCCTTTTATAAAGAATCCACCACGTGATAAAAATGTTAGTTTGCCATTTGCAAAAGTCAAGACACTAATTGAAGATTTATCCCACTTAGGGACAGAGGAAATTTTTCTTTCTGGCGCCGGTGAGCCATTTTTGCATCCCAATATTTTAGAAATTATAGAATTAATAAAAAGAAAAGGACTAAGACTTAACATAATTACTAATTTTACCTTGATTGACGAAGGAAAGGCAAAAAGGCTCATAGATTTAGGCGTAGATATGATTACTACCAGTATCTGGGCTGCCACGCCAGAAACTTATATAAAGACTCACCCAGGCAAAATAAAAGAGGATTTTTATAAAATAAAAGAGAATCTTAAGAAACTTTCCCAGTTAAAGAATCAAAAAAATAAATACCTTCCCCATATAAAGATTTATAATGTAATTTGTAATCTAAATTATAAGGAAATTCAGCAACTGATTGATTTTGCTTTAGATACACAAGTTGAGCTTATTGAATTTCAGATAATGGATATCGTTGAAGGCGAGACTTCATCTTTGGCTTTATCTGGTGAGCAAGTAAAAGATATTAAAGAACAATTTGATGCCTTGACTAAACGCAAGGATCTTTATTTCAAGGACATTTTAAAATCTAATCTCAAGTCAGCAAGGGAAGAAGAATTAAAAGAATTTCCCGGTCGTTTCATAGATGTCCCCTCAGGTTTTTTTCTCTCAGAGGAAATTAAAGAGCGAGAAAATCAAAGTGGTAGGTTTAAAATATTGCGATGGATAACTTGTCCCAAAGGTATTAGTACTAATCCTTCGGATCTAAATCCTATTTATGATGGAGAGAATAATATTCTTATCTTTACCTTACCCTGTACTGAATGCAAAAAATATTTTTGTTCTGGTTGCTTCTTAGATAAGAAAGGAAAGTTAAGGATAAAATTTTTAAGTATTCTTGGTTTTTCTTCTTTTATGCGCCGGGTAAACTCAGCTAATATATATGAGCAGATTTACCCCGTTAGAAATCGCCATCATTCTAAAAAGACTTACGGAAATGCTAAAGCATTTCCTATTTCTAACGGGGTTTAT
>CAYOMG010000123.1:0-3547 GCA_964404995.1 uncultured Planctomycetia bacterium
AAGACCCCGTAAACTCGCTTCGCTCGTACGGGGCAAGCAGAAGACAGAAGACAGAAGACAGATAATTGATGAGGTTTTACTTACGGTTATGCGCGCTCCAAAAACATATACAAAAGAGGATATTGTAGAAATAAATTCTCATTCAGGGATAGTAGTGTTAAGTAAAATATTAGATTTAGTTATAAAATATGGAGCACGGTTAGCAGAAGTAGGGGAGTTTACTAAGAGAGCTTTTATAAAAGGACGAATTGACTTAATACAGGCTGAAGCAGTTTTAGATATAGTAGATTCCAAAACCGAAAAGGGGTTAGAAACTGCTATATTTCAACTTGGAGGAGATTTATCAAAAAAGATTGAGGATATTAAAGATGAAATTCTGAAAATTTTCGCATCTCTTGAGGCAAGTTTAGATTTTCCGGATGAAGAAATTGATATTCCAACCGAGGATATGATTCTAAAGGAACTTAAAATTATCTCTGAAAAATTGGAAAATCTCATCAATACATATAGTGAAGGGAAAATATTAAGAGATGGTATTCTCACAGTAATCTGCGGGAAGACTAATGTAGGTAAATCCAGCCTTATGAATACAATGTTAAGAGATGAAAGAGTTATTGTAACATCTATACCAGGAACTACAAGAGATGCAATAGAGGAATTTGTCAATGTAAGAGAAATTCCACTGAAATTAGTAGATACAGCAGGTATTATTGAGCCACACGACATAATAGAAACAGAAGGAGTACAAATAAGTAAGAAATATTTACAGCAAGCTGAACTTATATTTTTTGTAATAGATGGAAGCAAAAAATTAGATAAAGGAGATGACGTTATAAAAAAGTATTTAAATGGGAAAGAGGTTATATTGGTTGTGAATAAAAATGATCTTCCACAAAAAATTAATAACAACCAGCTAAATAGATTCCTACCATGTGCAAAAATAGCAAAAATTTCTGCCTTAAATAAAAATATAGATTCATTAGAAGAACAGATAGAGAATGCTATCTATCAGAGTAATTCTAAAACACCGCAGGATATTCTTGTTACTAATTTTAGACATAAGCAAGCTCTTGAAGAATGCTTTAAAAATTTATTGAAGGCAACAGAGGAAATAAATAAACAAGAGCCTCTTGATTTTGTATGTTTTGCACTAATGGAAGCTTTAAAGAGTTTGAATTCTGTTACTGGAGAATTAGTTAGCGAGGAGGTACTGAATAAAATCTTTTCTCAATTTTGTATAGGCAAATGACAAATCATAGTCAGCCAATTTAATAATTCAAGTTTTTAATCACGGATTAAAGGAATAGTCAGTGTTAATGCAAATATTAAAGATTAAATATCAAAATGACCCCGAAGGAGAACAAGTTCCCTACGGGGCAGGCAATGCAAAATTTAAAAATTAATGATTTTAAAGAAAAATTGACGACTAAAGAAATAATTTTGAATTTTAATATGTAATTTTGGTTTTTACATTTTAATTTTTGATATAAAAAACTATGAATATTTTACTTTTAATTGGTATTGCTATAGGGGTAGGATTTATTGGAGGTAAATTCGCTAATAAGTTTAAGTTTCCTAAAGTAGTAGGATATATTATAATTGGTATTTTTTTAGGTCCATCTGTTTTTAACATATTCAATGTAGATTTAATAGATAAAATGCAAATTTTTATTGATATGGCTCTTGGAGTAATAGTTTTTAGTATAGGTAGTGAACTTAGGATTGGTTTATTTAAGAAAATGGGTAAAGGTATTATAACTATAGTCTTATCAGCGTCTTTATTGCCTTTTTTACTCGTAGCTATTGGAGTGTATCTATTAACCAATGAGCTTTATTTAGCCTTAATCTTTGGGGCATTAGCCCCGGCGAGTGCGCCAGCAGGAACAGCTATTGTGTTGCAAGAATATAAAGCTAAAGGGCCATTAACCTCTGCCATATATACAGTAGTTGGGTTAGATGATGGATTAGCTATTATAATTTACTCATTTGCAATTGTCTGGGCAAGAATTTTATTTACTGGAGAAAATAATGTATCTACTTTGAGTTTATTATCAGGGCCATTACTGGAGGTAATGGGTGCGATTTTTTTAGGAGTTTTTATGGGAGTGGTGTTTGGCTATATTCAAAAAAGAATAATCTCCAGAGATGAGTTACTAATAACTGCCTTAGCGTTCATAATGATTTGCACAGGAATTTCTAATTACTTTCGTCTTTCTATTATTCTTTCCAATCTGATTTTGGGTATGACGTTAGTAAATATTTCTCTAAAAGCAAGCCGCAGAACTTGTCAATCTCTGCAGAATTTTGTCCCACCTATATATTTGTTATTTTTTGTGTTGGCTGGTGCACATCTTGAGATTCATCTATTACCCAAAATGGGGCTTTTAGGATTAGTGTATATATTAACCAGAACTATTGGTAAAATAGTAGGGGCCTATCTTGGTGCTTCTATATCTAAGGCGGACAAAGTTATTAAAAATTATTTAGGGGTGGGAATTCTTTCTCAAGCAGGTGTAGCTATTGGTCTGGCTCTTCTAACTGCTAAAGAATTTGGCATAATGGGAGAAGAAGGTAAAAGTTTAGCTATATTGGTCATTACTACGATTACAGCAACTACAATTATTTTTGAGATTATTGGGCCTATAGCTACAAAATTTGCTGTTACCAAAGCACAAGAAATAAATAAGGCTAAACGGTAAAAAGGTCCTGTAATAAAAAATAAAACCATAAGATTTCACCAGATTAACACCAGAAAAATTAAAACAAAAATCTTGTGATAATCTCGTGTTAACCCCGTTAGATGCGAAACTATCTAACGGGGTGAATCTGTGGTTTAAGATTGCAGAATGATTAAAAAAAACAAGGAGCCTATTATGAAGCTTTTAATAATAGTGATTAATAAATTAGAGCTTTTAGAGGATATTTTATCTATTTTGGTTGAAGTAGGTATAACTGAAGCTACAATTTTGGATAGTGAGGGAATGGGGCAGTTTTTGGCTTACGAAGTACCTATATTTGCAGGATTAAGAAGATTAACAGGAGAGAAAAAAGGGCCAAGTAAAACTATTCTTTCATTGCTCGAAGATAAAGAAATAGTATCTCAACTAAAAAGATTATTGAAAGAAGAAGATATAGATTTTACTCAACCCGGCACAGGAATGATTCTAACCCTCCCAGTTGATATAGTAATAAAATCTGGAAGTGAACTTTCCTAAAATAAATTGACCACCTTAGCTACTATTGGAAATGCTATTTTTAAGTGTTTACAGATAGTTTTTCAGTGGGAACTAGCCTCAGTAAATATTTTACAATCTCCTCTATAGTAGAATTTCTGTGACCTGGGCTTTTCTACATGCCTTATTGGATTATAAAATAGCCTCGTTTAATTCACAATAAATAATATTTTCAACAATTGACAATTTCTTACATATATTGTAGTATTGATTCATAGCTAGTACATCGTAACATTAATTAATGACAAATTCCCAATTCCAAATAACTCAATCCCAAATTTCTTATTTTGACATTTGTCATTTCTTGGGGTACA
>CAYOMG010000124.1:0-3541 GCA_964404995.1 uncultured Planctomycetia bacterium
GTGGTAGCTTCTATTAATATCGCAATACCACCAGAGCCATAACCTTCTAAAATCATCTCTTCATAACTTACTCCTGGTAGTTCTCCAGTTCCTTTTTTGATTGCTTTATCCATATTATCGGAAGGCATATTAGCTTCTTTAGCTTTCTGAATTGCCACTCTTAAACGTGGATTGGAATTTACATCTCCACCACTCAACCTTGCAGCCATTGTTATCTCTTTAGTAAGTTTACTGAATAATTTACCACGCTTTAAATCAACCAAAGCTTTCTTATGCTTTATCCCTGCCCATTTAGAATGACCGGACACTAATAACCTCCCTCACTTAACTGGTTAATTGGTTAAATAGTTAAATTTTAATTAGCTAACTAAAATCACTTTACATATTTCATTATATATTTTAGGAGGGGATTGTAAAGATAAAAATGAATCACGCAAGAAATACGGATGAGAATTATGGATAGATACGAATTGAATATGACCTTAATATACCAAACAAAGCAGAATCATTTTATTAAACCTTTCTCTTTAGCCTGAGAGTAAGAAATGAACTCTATATAATATAGGACACGTAGTTCCGAAGAGAAGAACTCCAATCCCCCCCCCTACGCTCCTTTATCTTCCCTATTCTCCCTCATCCTCCCTTTATCCATTATTTATCATTCTATGCCTGAATGGGTTTGTTGAAAAGGGACTACTTCCAGTTGATGATGTCTTTCCGGGCAGACTCAACAATTTTCTCCAATTCTTTTGCCACCTCTGAACTAATCCATTCCTCGCCACATTGACTGCAAATTTGGGCTGGCACCTTTCTTACCACAATTACTCCAAATCCTAAATCAACACTATAAGTTGTATATCCTTGTTTTTTTTCTCCACCGCATAATGGACATTTTTCCATTTTTATCTTCTCCTTGTTTTAAAATCTGACTCAAATTTATTTGGAGTTGGTTCGTAGGTAGTAATTATATAAGCCTTCTTATTCTGTTCATCTAAGCTTACTACAACATAATATGGTTTTTCTCCCACAATCTTAAACATCAAACAGCTAAGAAAAGGTTTATCTTTCGGATACTCTTCTATTATTTCACCTTCTAATATAACTTCTAAAACAATCTCTTGGAGGATATTGCGTTCTGCTAACCTAATCAAAGTATGTTTCTTCCAGTCAAAATTTCCTTTTCTTATTGCCTCTCGCAACTTAACAATATCCATTTTTTATTTAACTATATTATAAGTTTGTATTTCGGATTTTTTCTATAACTGATTGGGCGATTCTGTGAGGAACTTCCTGGTAATGGGAAAATTTCATACTATAAGAACCTTTACCGCCGGTCATTGATTTAAGTTCTGATACATATTTAAACATTTCCGCCTGTGGAACTTGTGCTCGTAATACTTGATTTTTTCCTTTAGATTCCATACCTAAAATTCTGCCTCTTCTTGAACTTAAGTTTCCACTAATTTGACCCATATATTCTTCTGGAACTATAATTTCAACAACCATTATAGGCTCTAATAGTATAGGATTAGACTCATGGATACCCTTTTTCAGAGCCATAGAGCCTGCAATCTGAAAAGCCATATCCGAGGAATCTACACTATGATATGAGCCATCATATAGAATTGTTTTTATATCAGTAATCGGACAACCGGCTAATGCCCCTTCACTGCAAGCTTGCTTTATACCTTTCTCTACAGCAGGTATGAAATTCCTAGGTATAGCTCCACCTACAATTTTATTTTCAAATTCAAAACCTTCCTCTCTTGGAAGAGGCCGTATTTCAAGCCATACATCTCCATATTGCCCTTTTCCTCCAGATTGTTTTTTGTATTTTCCCTGTACCTTGGCAGATTTAACAACCGTTTCTTTATAAGGAACTTTAGGTGTTCCCTTCTCAACATCTACGCCAAATTTTTGTTTTAAACGATTTATCATTATATCAAGATGCAACTCTCCCATGCCTGATATGATTAGTTCTTTGGTTTGTGGATCTCGAGAGACTTTAAAAGTTGAATCTTCATTGGCAAGCTTAGATAACCCAAGAGAGATTTTTTCTTCATCAGCTCTGGTTTTAGGTTTCACTGATGAGGAAAATACTGCTTCAGGAAAATCTATAGGAGGAAATTTCACCTTATGATTAGAGTCACAGATAGTATTTCCAGTAAATGTATTCTTTAGCTTAGCTACAGCTGCTATATCGCCAGCTCTAACTTTATCTACTGATATTTGTTCTTTTCCATGTAGTATGTAGAGTTGAGTTATCCTTTCTTTAGTTTCAGTATCAATATTAAAAAATTCGCTATCTAAACTTAGGTTACCAGAGAATACTCTAAATACACTAAGTTGGCCAACATAGGGATCTGCTATTGTTTTAAATACCAATCCTGAAAAATCATTTTGAATCTGCATTTCAATTTCTTCTTTTTGGTTTGTATCAGAAGTTGAAAAAACCCCAATAGCACCTCTCTCGTCAGGAGAGGGTAGATATGAAATTATTGCATCTAACAATTCTTTTGTAGATATACCTTGGATAGAAACTCCGCAAAATATGGGTATAGTCTTACCGGAAATTACTGATTGGCTAATGCCTTTATTTATCTCACTAATTGACAGATTTCCATCTTCTAAATATTTTTCAAGTAAGCTATCATCCGCCTCGGCGGATTGTTCTATAAGAGTTTCTTTTTCTTTGAGAAATTTTTCTTTGTCTTCACCATTCAATTTGTTATCAGCATCCCCATCTAAAAGATTAAGAACAGACTTAAACGATATGCCACCCCCAACAGGGAATTGGAATAATACACACTTCCTCCCAAAACTTTCCTTAATATTTTTAACTACTCCAAAAAAATCAGCATTCTCCTTATCCAATTTACTTATATAAATTATTCTTGGTAAATTATCTTTCTCTAAAAGTTGCCAGACTTTTTCCGTCCCAACTTCTATACCACTTGTAGCATCTATAACTAACACAGCAGCATCTACAGCTTTTAAAGAAGATATAACCTCTCCAATGAAATCTGCATAACCTGGAGTATCTATAAAATTAATTCTCTTATTCTTCCAGTTACAATGTAATATACTTGCATTTATCGAGATCTTTCGTTCTCTTTCGTCTTCATTATAATCACTAATACTTGTCCCCTCATCAATTTTGCCTAATCTTGAATTAGCTCCTGCTGCAAAAATCAGTGCATCGACAAGAGAAGTTTTACCAGCCTGAGAGTGTGAAACTAAAGCTATATTTCTTATACTTTGCGTATCATAATCTTTGGTCATTTTGGTTCTCCCTTCTTTTAGTTATGATAATATCCAAAATATATTATATTGTCAAGGGAGGAATGTATTACATTCGGGCGAGCGTGGTTTTCAAGCGGACCAGTGACGACTCTCAAAATCCGGCGTGGGAGTTACAAAATCTATACTTCCTTCCGGGGGGATAGAATCCAAAATAAGTTCATTTTGAAAAAGTAATATTTTCATACTAACTTTATCACCTGCAGATAAATTCAAATCTTTAAAACTTACTCCAAGTTCC